>CALKXC010000240.1 GCA_938004025.1 uncultured Leucothrix sp.
AATGATTGTGAATGCCTTCTAGCTCATCCAATAACAAGCGCTACTCCGTTGGGCACTCAACTAGCTCACGCAAAATTCACTCAAGGCTCTTTTGGAAACTAAACAATCAAGAGGGTTAAAATTGTATAAAACGCTGGAGGTAGCTAGGGACAGAATCGAACTGCCGACACGGGGATTTTCAGTCCTTTCGGCACTTCTCGATCATAATAATATCGATACTTTAGGTTACGAATATTGGTTACGTGTGCATGACCAAGCCCAACAAAGCATTGCTCATCTACGCAAATATCACGCAGGCTTACCCACTAAGTTTTTTACGCGAAGATGGAAGCCGCGACTAAATAGTAGGCTTTTCACCCAAGTCCTGAATGAGTGTTTTTTCAGACATTCTACCCTTAATCGAGCTTCGCTTTTCCAGACTAGGCGAGTCAACTGTTAGACAATATCCTCGACTCCATACAACGCGTAAAGATCGTTTACACCTATATTGAAATCAGAAAGTACATCTCTTTTTCCAATTAAATTTTCCAGAATAGTTCTGGTCGTCTCTTTTTGCGCATAGTGGACTGCACGGTGACAATTAGGACATAGGCAGTAAACATTCGGAACCGTGTCGAGGGATTCACTAAACTCTGGCTGAAACGCCATTGGTATAAGGTGATGCGCCTCAACGTAGTGATTCCCCGTTCTTCGTGAAATAAACAGTTCGTGAGTGTTGTTCAATTCGCAGAGATATCCGGAATTTTCCATGCTTGTTAATGCGACCATTCTATCCCTGACATAAATGTCTCTCTCTTTAAGTGTCGCTATTTTGATTTTACTGCTTTCTAAGATGGCTTCCTGGTAGGTACTGTCACTATCGTCCCTAACCATATCTGCTGAGCCTGCTCTCCACTCAGCCTCAGTCATGGCTCCGATCCACAACTTGTCACCCTGTAGAAAAAGAAAAAAAACTAGCCCACCCTCAGGCTTGAAATTCCTTCTCAGGTATAGGCGTAGTTCGTTTCCTTCAGCCTTCGGATAAATAATATTAAGACCTATCGTCTCACCAGTCGAATACAGAGTGAACTCTTTAGCTGCCATATCCGGATCTAATTTAACAGCACCTCTTAGTATCGAGGCTTCACCAAAATGGTCTAATACGATACGGGCCTCATGGTCCGTCAACGTTATTTGGCTGTCATCATATTCACGAGCAGTAACAGTGGAATATGCGCCATCAGCGCTTTTAAATCTTCTATTCTGATTTGGTCCAAATTGCATATTTTTAGTTTTACTCTAGATGTTATATATCCAGACGGTTTAATTCAGGAAGAAGCCATTCGTGCAAGTCGTGAACAGAATATTTCTATATATCCTAAGTGAATACGAGCTGACTCACTACTTCGGTCGACCTCATAGGCAGTCCACGGACTACAGCAAGTGCTTAGCCAAAAATAGAGCGACAGATTTATACAGTGCAACTAATTAGCTCAACCTCACTCACAATACAGGCTAATTATAAGCACTCCGAGCAGCCAAGCTTCCCCAAGGTTTTTCGGATCAGTCTCCTTCAGCTTTTGTTTAAGCTGTTCTGCCCTATCGCCAGTGAACTAAGTTCGCAGTACATTACTGATTCGACCTTCAATACACTCTGGTTTATCCTTCAAGACGAATTATTACAATCGATGAGACGACAGAAACTCATTCTGAGCACTGTTAGCAAACTGCATTAAATATTGTCAATCTCGGCTAACTCCGGCATTCAATCGTCCAAATAAATTTGTCAAAACTCATAAATACCCACAGAAATCGCTTTCCAAATCGAGAATTGCAATATCAAAACCTACGCGACTTTGGAATACTCCCACAATGGGACTTTGGCAGATATTAGAGCAAATCTCTCTATCCAGTAGGATAGTAAACTCGATTGGATATGTAACACTATTTGTTATCAGCTGATGATAACATGCCCCATGAATGTTCCAGAAACACAACCGATTAAGAGATCTGAAATTTTGAAGAACAGTCACCCCACAGTGAACACGCTTAGCCCTACTCAAAAATGCGTGATCGGAATTAGAGAATCTCATCTTGAGGCTGACTACCCAGTAGATGTCTGGTTCGATTCACTGAAATCAGCGGCAAATATATTATCTGTTGAGAACCGCCAACTAATGGAGATTATCCGAAGTAGGAAACCTAAAACAGTTACTGAACTTGCTGGCCTAACCGATAGAGCAGTAAGCAACGTATCACGAACACTAAAAACACTTAGGGAGCACAACCTAATAAGTATGGGCGCTTCTAGCGCAGATGCCATCGCAACTGCTGAATATAATGATTTTGTAGTTCTCATGGGGGAGAACTTTAAGCATAGAAATCAGCTTGATGAGGCTTCAGAACTACTCGACTCCATTGCACAATTACATACTCCTTCTGGAACAGAGCGCCGAGCAGTGATCGACCAATGGTTACATTCAGTGGCAACCGGTGGTGGTTTTTTTTGCAATGCTGACGTCTGCAATGCAGAACAACTCAAATCCACAGTTATAGAAATATTAACCAAAAATTGTATCTTCATTAATCAAACGCAGTTCTTCGAATTAGTGTTTGGAAAACTAAACCTAAAACCAGTTGGGAAGCCTGACTTTAGGTTTATTGATCTTTTCGCCGGCATCGGAGGCATGAGATTGGGCCTTCAGAGTGCTGGAGGAGCCTGTGTATTTTCATCTGAATACGACAAAAGCGCACAGAAAACGTACAAAATTAATCACGGTGAACTCCCGTTCGGAGATATTACGATGATTGACGCTGACTCAATTCCTGATCATGACATCTTACTTGCTGGGTTTCCTTGCCAGCCGTTTTCCCACGCAGGAGTTTCTGCAAGAAACGCCGTCGGAAAAGAACATGGGTTTTCGTGCAACACCCAAGGCACACTCTTTTTTGACATCCTTAGAGTGGTAGATAGCAAGAGGCCGTCCATTCTATTTCTGGAGAATGTAAGAAATTTAGTTAGACATGATTCGGGCAATACTTTTAAAACAGTCAAGGACAGTATCGAAGAGCGCGGGTATCACTTTTCCTACAAAATAATCAGCTCCAGCACCGTTGTTCCTCAACGACGTGTGCGCTGCTACATGGTGTGTGTCAGGAAAGACATTGGAGGCAATTTCTCGTTTCCGGATTTTTCTGGTGATGACTTGCCATTAAGCTCGATTCTCCAAAAAGAAGTTGATGATCGTTACACTATTTCGGACAGATTGTGGGAAGGGCATATCGCCAGATCTAAGCGAAACGTAGAGCGTGGCACTGGATTTACAGCTTACACGGCAGACCTCAGCAAGCCGTCAAATACAATAGTTGCCAGATACGGTAAAGATGGTAAAGAATGCCTGGTGCCACAAGACGGAAAAAACCCTCGACTGCTAACTCAGCGGGAGTGCGCAAGGCTCCTGGGTTTTCCAGAGGAGTTCAAGTATCCCGAAGCCCGTACTCCGGCATATAAGCAATTTGGTAACTCAGTCGTAGTACCGATAGTTTCAGTAATTGCTAAGAAAATTAAGGAAGATCTACTTTGAGTTTTTCAGATTTTTGTAATGAAATAGATGACGGGCAAAAAATTGAATCCCGAGAGGCTTTCGTACTTAGTTTTACAAACAGTGCGGGCGAAGTTTTCAATATAGATCCTGATACTATTTTCGATTTTCTCAGTTCTTTTGCAGAAAATTATGATGCTGTAGCAGATATATGGTCAGCTACTCCATCCAGAAAAACATCGATTAATTTTTATGAAGAGAAATCCTACAGAGCCATCTACAAGTATTTTAGCTCTGACGAGCTGAAGGTCATTTCATCAACAGGAAGTAGTCAGACTAAAGCGTTAACTCAACTAATCGCCAAATTAATTTCGTATTTAACTGACGAGCTCTACACCGATCCTAGCGAAAATACCTTTTTCCAAAAACAATATATTTCGGATGCACTGGTTAAATGGGAGCACTTGTTCTCGTCAAATAAAATTAACGTTGAACCAAATACTATTGAAGGCATAAGAGAGAATTTCAGGCTGTGGTTACTAAAAAGCGGACAATCTGAACGATCTGCTAAGTCCCACTCTACAACATCCATCAATACCTCAGACAAGCGATTAAATGAGCTTGGCGTTCGGAATACGACTCTTTTAATTTGTACCTCAGAAGAAGTGCTCGATGCATTGGAAGTTTTAACAAAGGACCCTGATTGGAGCAGTAAAGATACGAAGGGTAAGAGCATGTATAGCATTGGGGTTAAGAAATTTTCTGACTTTCTCAAAGCTACTGAAGCCCAATTGGTCGAGAATAGAACAAGTATTCACATGTTTAAACCTTTCGTACTTCTTGCCGGTATTTCTGGCACAGGAAAAACAAGATTTGTCAGGGAGCAGGTGAAAACTCACGGTGATCTTTCTGTTTCATACCAGCTTACTCCGGTACGTCCTGACTGGCATGAGCCTGGGGACTTGCTCGGTTACCAGTCACGTCTCAGCGGAAAAGCGGAGTACGTTGTAACTGATATCCTTCGTTTTATATGCAGTGCTTGGTGTGCGATAGCGGATTCCAGTGTTTTGATCGAATCAAACAGAGACAGTAGTCACGGCAGAGTATGCACTGTGGCTGGTGAAGAGGCGCAGCTCCATAGCATCATGCCCTTCTGGTTATGCCTCGACGAGATGAACCTTGCTCCTGTGGAGCAGTACTTCGCTGACTATTTATCCATACTCGAGACACGTGAGTGGCGGTGGGACGAGTCGCGGTTTCAGTACCTATGCGATCCTTTATTATCTTCCTCGGTCATAACAGATCTGGCTCAATCAGAGCAGGACGGATTCAGGGCCGCAATCGGGCTTGGCGATCCTGCATATGACTCTCTCTGGTGCTGCTTCTACGAGCATGGAATCGGTATTCCATTCAACCTGATTGTCGCAGGCACTGTAAATATGGATGAAACTACACATGGGTTTTCACGCAAAGTACTGGATCGTGCACTGACAATTGATTTCGATGAATTCTTCCCGAATGATTTCAGTACTTTTTTCAAACAGGAAAAAAAACCGGTCACGTTTACGTATCCAGTCCTCTCAGCAGCATCTATAGACAGATTGCCGGATATAGATGCGGATGGTGGAAAATCGTTAGCATTTCTCGGAAAGATCAACACGACACTAAACGGTACGCCCTTCAATGTGGCGTATCGTGCTGTTAACGAGCTTCTGCTAATGGTGATCTGTATGAAGCCGAAAACTGATCTGGAGCTCAGAGCGGTATGGGATGATTTTCTGATGTTGAAAGTGCTGTCGCGTATCGAGGGTGATATTGATAAACTCGGTCAAGCGCAGTCGGATAACAACGTATTAAAAGAACTGTATAAAATCCTGGAGGTGGAGTTTTCCCAGTTCTGGGACAGAGATGCGGGATTGGAAGGAGCTAGGCCTGATTTGTTCCTGATCAGCAGTGACGGTGAGGAGGTAACCACAGGCTGCCGCAGCAAGGCGAAATTAAATTGGATGCAAAATCGACTTGATGCTTCTGGATTTACCAGCTTCTGGCCTTAGCCTGCATTATCCGACACCGAGCTTCTCGAAATGCAGGAATTAATCAGAATTCAATGTGCAGATTTTGAACTGGCTGTGTGGTGCGCGGGTCTTGAAAGGAGACAGGAAACTTATCGGCACACCCTGAGAAAACGAAGTTGTTCTCAAAGATCTTCCTATCCTGTTATAACTTCGATACCTGCATCTGATATACACACTTTAATACCCTCCGCCTGCATTCCCGCGGAACATGGCAAAGGGGCGATTCTCGAACTAAACGAACCTTTGTTTTTCGAAAACAATCAGTATCACTTTGAATGGATATTTACTAACGTCAGTGCAGGTGTTGTCGCAGCGGAAGTTGTTCACCGCAGTCGTAAGGTTGTTGATGGGTTTCGTTTCGCGGAAGCACGTGATCTAATCCCTGCCAGATTGACCGGCACGATGTCCACTGCAAATAACGTCGGGTGGATATCACTGACGGTCCAGTATCGGACGCGCACAAGTGTTCTCAAAAATGAAACATTCACACTGGAAGTGCTGCCTTCAAAAATGGATCTGGATACAGATCTACCTGCTATGTATAAAAGGATTGATCAGAGTTACCCGCTCTGGAGATTCAAACTGAGCGAGATCACGCAATACAGCGTATCACGCGGCAGTAACCGTGGAGACTTCGAGCTGATGTGGCTCGCGAACTTCAGCGAATTGCGCAGGAAATTTGAAACTGCACTGAAAGTCATTGAAAATGCACCACACACCAAACTACAACCGGAAGAACGGAAGATAAGAGCGGCCGGAATCAAAGGAAGAATTACCGATCGAGCTGGTATGAAAATCCTTGGAGATTTAAAATCCGGCAAGTTCGACAGAAAATATGTAGTGCACCAAAAAAAACTTAGCCCCGATACTCCTGAGAACAGGTTTGTGAAGATGGCTGTTGAGCGTTGTAGCAGTAAGCTTACACAGCTTGAATTACGACTCAGAAAAGATAATCAATTACCGGACAAGCAGAAATTATCGGACAGCTTTTTTAACGAGCTTGTTCATTGGAGGAGGCCTTTAAAGAAATTTCTCAACAATGAATTTATAAAGGAGGCTGGAAATTTTGAAGGACTGTCTGGTCAGGAAACGGCTCTTCAGAGGAAATCAGGTTATTCAGCGCTTTATAGATGCTGGCAGGAATTAAGGTATTACCTTGATGCTTTTGCTGATGAATCCCGCATCTCCTTGAAATCTGTGGCAGAGATTTACGAAGTCTGGTGTTTTCTTGAAATACGAAGCATTCTTACTGACGAACTCGGTTTCCGAGAAAAAACTTCGAGACGGACCGGACTCGAATTAATGGAATTCTACGAATATAAGTTGCAGGACGGATTAGCTGGAGCTTTTGAATTCGAACGTGTTGACGGGGTTGTCGCAAGGCTTTCTCACGAACCGAGCTTTTCAAAAGAAAATAAAAACATAAAGTCATATCTGGTCACTCAAAGACCGGACATTCTTTTGGAAATAGAGTTCGGCGGAAACAGTAACAGGCGAATGATTTGGCTATTCGATGCTAAATATCGGATCCGTGTCTCAGGTGGGCGGGATCAGCCAACCGGAGACAATGGTATTGACTACGTGCCCGACGATGCGTTAAATCAGATGCACCGATATCGTGACGCATTAATTCGCACGGTTGAAATAGAAACGGATTACGTAAGTAGTAAGAGCAGACCCGTCGTCGGTGCATTTGCTCTGTACCCCGGTTATTTCGAACAGGCAATAGATACCAACCCCTACGATGTTCCTATCCGCGAAGTTGGGATCGGCGCTTTCGCATTGTTGCCGTCAGAAGATAACGGACAGGGTAGATTGTGGCTTACAGCATTCCTGCGATCACAGATCGGCAATCCGATTATCCCTTTTAACGGCAAAGGGCCACGAGTCACAATTGATGAATTTTACGTACGGGAAACTGCTCGCATTACTTATGAGGGAATGCGCCAGGTTTTGTATCCTGACCTTGTGATGACAGCTGTTGTAGCAGGGGCCAAGGGTAGAAGCCCAGAATATTTACAACGGTTTAATGAAGGAAGCGCTGCCTGGTATCACATGCCTCAAGCCCGGTTCAAGGATAAAAACATTGGATATCATGTGGCCTATGAAATTCGCTATTTTGGACTCGCAGTAAACTCGCAGGGTATTCCGAGTTCGAAATCCATCGAACGTCTGTGGCCGGTAAACAATGTTGAGCTGGTTCCACGTTATAAAATTTCCGCAGAACAAGCTGGTAATAGTTCCTCTAGTAGAGAATTGTATTTTCTCTTTAAATTAGGGAAGCCACTGACTTTGAAAGATCCGATTACCCGCGTGCCCCACAGACCATTTATTAACTCTTTAAAATTGACCACGCTGGGTCGTTTGGAATTAGCTAGTGAATTCAGTGATGTGCAGAGCGTATATTCGGAGCAATTAAATTACTAAGATTGGCCGTTGCCGATTACCTGGTTAACAAAAATATTACCCTGGAATGTGCCTGTGACAACCGCAGCCGTGTCTGACGGTACGCTTACAGAAATCTACTAATTCTCAAGCTCTAAAGCTCTCGTAATCCTAAACAACATTGCTGTTTAATTAATTCAACCAATATTTCATCTGAGTCTAAAGCGGGATGAGGTTTATTTGGCGCATCAGCAATAGGTAAGCTTCGAGAAGAGCCAACCATCTAAATATTACAACACCCGCCCCAATGCTGCTTCATTCTCTATAGCCGCTCACGTTTGACTTCCCAAGCATCCTCGTCCAGCTTGGCGTCACGTTCCTATACTGCGTCAAGCAGTATGAACGCATCTCAGAAATTAGCACTTCACTTGACAAAACTCATTCAGCGACAAAGTCCGAGTCAATTTTTTCCCAGATCGGAGTTGAATCATAATCAGGCGTGCCAATCCTCCCGTAGTAATTGGAAAACAATTGAACTATTTCTTCACGATACGGATTATCTAGTGAACATATAATCTCGTATTGGTCGGATTCATTCACCGGAAGATTTAGTAGCTGCTGAAAATCGACAATACTATCTCGCAGAAAAAACGTACCAGGTAGGAACTTATAACGCCCTCCGAGTTTGTTTAGGATCAAACTCTTTACAAATCCACGGGCTTCTTTAACTTTTCTTTGCGCTACACTGAATTCGTTTTTTGGATCTTTGGATTGCAGAGCAGGATCAACGTTGGCAAGTTCTACGTTATTTTCGACCCATTGTTTGTAAAGCCTATGATTAACAAGTGGCGTGACACTGGCTAACAATACATTTTCAGCCTTATGCTGCTCAAAATCACAAGCTGGTGTCAGTACAATCCAAGTTGTATCGTCTTTTTTTCTGCGAAAGATATCAGCTGGGTTGCAGCTTTCCACTACCGGTGGGAATAGATACATTTCAAGCGGAGCAATCCGGCTTGTATCCATTCCTAGCAACTCCTTTACACTTTTTTGAGATAGATTTTGAGATAGATTCCTCGCAGCCAGAAGCGCAATGTCAGATGCTACGTTATCGTCGGCCACCCGCTTCAGAGCGAACTCAAGATTGTCCCAAATATAAGCTCGGCTGCGCTCTTCAATATACCGGGCAAGTTGCGGCAAACCTGTATCCATGATTAGTTTAACTGCAGCCCGTACTTCATCTGTCGTAGATCCCTTGTCAACGACTTTCACGACGTGACTCTTCAAGTGATCGACTTTGGCTGGGAAGCCAGTATAGAAAACCACAGGTACAAACCTAGATGATTTAAGTGCCTGCAGCAATTCTTCTCCACGTTGATCTTCGGCGTTTGGATCAACTGATGGAGCGGGGTCTTGCCTCTCCTCATGCACATCCAGGAAAACCAGGTCAAACCTGTTGTTATGTAACAGCTCCAAACCTTCATTAAAGGTATCTGCACAGGTGAACTCGAAGCGGTACTCCCCCATCTTAGAAGATAAGATTCTTTCTAACCCTTCGAGCATTTCAGGATCATCATCCACGGCAAGAACTTTCCACATTGACGCTTCCATCGTCTACACCCTTTTATTCAGTATTATTCTAAAAACAGCCCCGCCAGCCTTTCCTGAGTCAAGCAACTCCACACTGCCACCATAATAATCTCGAACGATTTCTCCGACTAGGCAAAGGCCAAGACCATGCCCGTCGGGCTTCCTGGTAAAATAAGGCTCAAATATCTGATCTCTATATTTGGCATCGATACCAGGCCCCGTGTCAGAAAAATTAATCTCCAACGAGCCGCTTTTTTTGCGTTCAACCAAGATTCTAATGTTCCGCCTGTCTTCAGAGACAGACCTTAACCAGTAAAGGCTGTTGGTAAGGAGGTTAGTGAAAATCTCTGTCAGTTCAGTTTTGTCAATGCTTACCAGGGTCTCAGTATCAGGCAGTTCAACTTCTACCGAAGCCTCCAAGAGTTCTTTCTCATAGATCATGAACACATCTTTGAAAAGGTCTTCAATATAGTATTTTTTTGGCCTTCCACGTTTACGGCCACCGAACGGTTCCGCACGCCTAAAAACGTCCCTCAGAACAGAGGCCTGCCCCACTATTTTTTTATAGCTAGTCTCAAAGCGATTCAATTCTGCAAACTCAGACTTGGTTTCGAGTAGTTCTTCTGCCAATTCCCTTCCAAGCCCAGCCTCGGTCTGAATTTTTGCCAGTGGCTGGCGACCGTCGTGAAGAATTTTGTCGACAATCCCCCCCAAAGTGGCAAGTGCATGGTACCTGGACAACACATTTTGGAATTTTTTTATCTGATCTTTCCAATCAGTCTCAGCTTTGTTAATCAAACTCAGCGTTGCCTTCTTATCGACATCACCACGATTAATAGCTTCTGCTATGTTACTGAAATCGGGCGAGTCAAATAGCCCTCTTTGCTGATCCTGTTTCTCCGTATTGGGCCCGAGGGAGGTTCGTTTAAACGCATGCTTGAGATTTTCCGTCTCGTTAAGTACGAACTTCATTATGTTCTGAAGGTCTGTATAAGCACTCGTATTGTCCAACCCCTCCCTGTTGCTCAGATCATGTAACCCTGGGTTCTTATCGGCAGTAATGGCTATGTATCCAGTTATCTGGTTGTTTGAGAATCTCCGTGTGGGGGCTTGTACACGGCGCATATCCAATCTAAGCCAGTCATTATCCGGCTCACCATATGGAAGCACCCTGAACCCGTCCCTATAGATATTTATGCCGGCAATCGCATCTAGATCTTTCCTAATACTCCTGATACCACCGCCGACCTTCTGATTAACATTCTCGAGCTCGTCGCGATCCCACATTCTCAACTCAAAGCTAAAAGGCCCACACTCGACATCTTTTTCACTTTCAGAGTTTCCATGTGGGGCCGGCTTTTCACTATTTGTGTAGAGTTCCCACGCCCCTTTCGAAAATATATTGTAAAAAAAGCCCTCGAAATAACTGGGCTGACCCTCCTCTTCGATCTTAACGGAGAAAGAATATTCGCCATTGGTCTGAACCTCCCCCATAACCACATAATGCGGGTACTTTATTATTTCTGGCGGCGCTATTCTAGAATTGAATTCGCCATGTGTATCAGGAAGTTCGAGAAAGATACTGAAGTTATTAGTGGGGTAAAAAGGCGACATCAGTCTAGAAAGCCCCCTTTGCAGATTCTCCAAGTCTTGCTTTTCCCAGGTGTTTTTCAACCTGTTCATTCTTAATATAGTTCCATGATTCGGATTGCGGTATCGCTTTTCTGAAAAATCCTTCAACCGCCAGTCTGAGACTATTTCTGTAGCCTTCTGCTGATCTGCCAGAAAAAGAATCTCATCTAAAAAAAGCTCGTCATCATCAAACTGCGTCCAGTCGAACACCGCATATGACTCAGTATCCGCTTGATCTCTAGTCCGAGTGATCAATTCAAGCTCCTTTGCGATTCTTGCGGACGCAAACCGACCAATACCTTTTTCCCCAAGCATACGCCTGCGACCACTCTTACTTTTTTTGCTGCCTTTCTTGGTTGACGTCGCGATGACCATCCAGGAGTTCCTGATCGTATCCATGTCCATACCATGACCGTCATCCATCACCTCAACAGCACCAGCCCCCTCCTTTAGATCTGAAGAAAAAGAGATCAGAACATTTTGGGCATCTGCGTCATAAGCGTTCTTAACGAGCTCTATTAGCGCTACCGTTTCACTACTAATGAGTTCTTCGCCCAGCGTCTTGAGTATCCGAGCTTTTGGGCGAAGGGGAATCGCCCCATCATCGTATTTGGATTCTCGTTTTTTAATCAATGATTTTTCCTTTACGAAATATGGTGCGGTAGTAAAGACTTACGAGCGCAAAACACCCCATTGTGACATAAGGAGTTGCATTGATTGTCTCGGAACAGGGTCAAAGCTTTGTACGTTCCAATAACTGGCCTACCTCGCACTCAAACAGCTCGCATAACTTTTCAATGGCGTCCAAATCCACACGCGTAGCTGTTTCTTTATACAGCAGCGTTATGGTATTCCTATTCAACCCAGTCTCCCTAGCCACATCAGCAATCTTCATCTTCCGCTCACCCATGAGCCTCGACAGATGACATCGAATCACAACGCCCTCCCAATATCATTCAGCATCATATTATTACCTTTAAAATGACATTATCGCTTGCAGAAAGATATTCTGAGCGGTAAAATGCTATGCAGGATGACAAATCCTCATCTACAAGGAGATTATGATGCATAAAACGAAATCACGAAACAAAAACAACTCGATCAGCCACTTACGGCTAGTGAACAGCAAGCTAGCCACATCAATTGCTGAACAACTAATTCCCCGTGAAAGCCTGCCAATAGATTCGAAGCAAATTAACTACCTCACGCAGTCAATGATGAATCGGCTTTGGATACCTAGCACTTCAACAATCGTTGGCCTGCTCAATGTAGGAACTACTCAAGATAACTTTCAGGAATTATCCAAGTGGATTTCTAACCAACTGAACACCCCAGAAAGTGATGGCGCATCAAACGATCTGCCACAACTAGAACGCAGATTTCTCAATGTCATTAGTCACTACACAGTGATGTAAAGGCGTCCCCATGAAACTGGGCAAATCCAGCAACCTAATCCTGTTGCCGCGCATGTTGCGGCTGCGGGATGCACCCACCTACCTTGGCATGGACCGCAACCGGTTCAATGCCGAGGTACGGCCCAGCCTCACTGAAATCCCAATCGGTGAACAAGGCATCGCATTCGATCGTTTCGAGCTTGATGCCTGGGTAGACGAATACATATCAGCACACGGTCGCCGCACCAGTTCACAAGGAGAGAACACATGGCAAGGAAGAAGACACCAGGCCTCGTCAAACGCTCAGGCCTCTGGCACATCGACAAACGTATCAACGGACAACGCGTTTGCCAAAGCACTGGAACAAATCAACTTGAAGAAGCGGAACTCTTC
>CALKXC010000241.1 GCA_938004025.1 uncultured Leucothrix sp.
AGCAAGCTGGGCTGCGTCTAAAGAAAGTTCGGTGATTGTAGAGATTGATACCAAAGGTTTAACCTTGGACAGCGTTGAGAATGATATTGCTGACCCCATCGAGGTGTTACTGGGCTCCTTGGAAGGTGTATTGCTGGTCTCAGCACAATACAGCCCAAATAAAGCGGTTATTAACGTTAGGTTTTCAGAAGAAACGATTGACGCAGAAACTTTTGAAAAGCAGGTCAGGGCTCTCATTGACAACTATCTTGATAAGCTCCCTGATAGCATTGACAGTATTTCTGTTAGCTTGGGTGAAGAGGTGCCGGAGTCTGTTGAACCAGAGCCTAAAACTAAGCCTAAGCCCGATAAAATCTTGGATGAGCCTGGGGTAATAAGAAAAGTTGAGAAGCGCAGCATGTCAGGGCGATTTCTCGGGAGTATTGAAAGTTCTAACGAGTTCCTTCCAGTGATCACAAACTTAACTTCTATTGGAAGAATTAGTAGCCATGCCGAAGGCGGCAGTTATTTTATGAGTGAAATTGATGGCATTGTTACTGGCGAGCTAACGAGCTGTTATAACAATACTGGTAATATTTTGACCTGTCAGTGGCGAGATAAGTACGGCTTCGGCGGTGTAGAATTCATGTTTACCCCTGATTTCAGTTCCTTTAATGGGCGCTGGAGCATTAGCGGTAAAGAGGGCGCTTATAAGTGGTCTGGTATGAAGGTCAAAGATAAATAAAATTTAGATAGGTATCTTTTTACCCGAAAAACCGATATCCCAATAAAGCCCCGTCATCATCTCTAATCCTTCGCGCAATACAGGCTTCAATGCATGCTCATTAGGCGCGTGCTGTGAACACCCCGGGTAGGAATGCGGTATCCAAACAGTCGGTAAACCCAACACATCTGAAAAAGCATCATTTGGTATTGTTCCACCCAAGTTTGGTAAACGAACTGGTGCTTGGCCAATACTGTCTTCTATTGATTCAGCGACAAAATTCACCCAAGGGTGTGTAGGATCCATGCGTGTTGCGTTGAACAACTCTGTACCTTCTTGTTCAATGTCAATATCCTCAAAACCACGTTCATCTAAATGCTGACGCAATTGCCCCAGCATTTCATTAGGTTCATAACCTACGATGAAGCGCAGTTGGCATAGGGCATTGGCTTCCCCATGAATAGCATTCACCGGTTTGAATGGGTTACCGCAGGATAAAGTCAAAACGGCAAAGCTATTGCATCCATACAAGCGCTCTGCGGGCGTCAAGTCCGGTTCGCCCCATTCCTCATCGACGACAACCCCTTCTTCAGGGCCACCGACAGGGCAGTTGTTTAAGGCTTCCCGAATGACATCGGGTACAGGCGTGGGTTTCCACTCCTTGACGAGCAGCTTGCCATTCGCATCGGTAATGGTTGAAATCGCTTGCGCAATTCGAATGCCTGGGTCTTTGACTACACCGCCCCAATTGCCTGAATGCACACCGCCGTCACGATACTTGGCTTTCAGATAAAAGTTGAGGCCGCCTCGCGAACCCATAAACAGGGAAGATCGGTCGGTACGTAAGCGTGGCCCATCAGAGGCGAGTAAGACATCCGATTTGAGTAAGTCTTGCTTTTCTGCGCAAAACTCCCTTAGCCCGGGAGAACCCACTTCTTCACCCATTTCGATGAGTAACTTGACGTTAAAACCTAGCTTGCCTTCGCTTTTCAACAGGCAAGATAAAGCGGAGAGTGCTATCCAGTGTTGGCCTTTGTTATCGGCCGTGCCACGGCCATACCAACGATCGCCATCTTCGGTAACCGCCCAAGGGTCCATCTCGTTTTGCCACTTACCTTCCATTCCAAAGACTACATCGCCGTGTCCGTAGATAAGCACATTAGTTAGGCTTGGGTCTTCTAGCCGCTCAGCAATCATAAACGGTGGACCACCTTCAACTGGATTGTCATAGACCGTCGAGCTAAAGCCTAATGGCTCAATAATTTCAGGGATTACCGTATCAATGTATTCATAAAGTAAGGGCATTTTTTTAGAATCTTGACACTCTGTTTGAATACTAATTAGCTTATTTAAGCCTGCTAGAAAGTGCCCATCATCAAAGAAATTGCGGGCTTTTTGGATGGTGATTTCTTTAGACATGATGAGGTTTTCACTGAAATGGTTAATGAATCCTAAGTAATATTGGCCTGATAAGCCAGCTTCCTTTAGTATAGGTAGCCTCAAACATCTCTTGGAGGAGTTCAACTTGAAAACCAGAACAGTTCTTGCAGCTGCGATCATCGCGGCATCCCTAACATCTGTAGCTCAAGCGCAAACGCTGCGTTGGGCTTACTCAGGTGACTCGTTAACACTAGATCCTCATGCTCAAAATGAAGGGGCAACTCACACCGTTGCTCACCAGATGTATGAGCCACTATTGCATCGTGATATGGAAGGAAAAATCACGCCTGCACTAGCAACGTCTTGGGCTGCACTGCCTGATAATGCGAATGTTTGGCGTTTCAACTTACGCAAAGGCGTCAAGTACCACGGTGGAGAAGACTTCACGGCTGATGACGTTGTATTTAGCTTAAACCGCGCTAAGATGGAAACGGCCGATGTAAAAGGTTTGCTAACGTCTATTAAAGAAGTGCGTAAGGTTGATGATCACACTGTCGATGTCGAGACTAATGGTCCTAACCCCTTGCTAGCCAACAATTTGACCAATCTATTTATGATGGATGAAGGTTGGACGAAAGCGAACAAGAGTGAAGTCCCACAGGATTTCGCTAATGGCGAAACTAGCTATGCATCAGCTAATGCTAACGGTACTGGCGCTTATATGCTGGTATCACGCAAGCCAGACGAAAAGACGGTCATGAAAGCCAACCCTAACTATTGGGGTAAAGGCACTTTCCCGTTAGAAGTCACCGAAATTATTTACACGCCTATTCAATCAGCAGCAACGCGTGTTGCCGCACTGCTTTCTGGTGAGGTTGACTTTGTACAGGATGCACCGGTACAAGATTTAGGTCGCGTTGCTAAGCAAGACGGCTTGAAGGTTGTAACTGCTGCGCAAAACCGCGTTATTTTCTTCGGTATGCAGCAAGGAAAAGCAGACCTAGAAACAGACTCAGTTGAAGGTAAGAACCCATTCGCTGAAAAGAAAGTCCGTCAAGCGATGAACATGGCGATTAACCGCGACGCGATTAAGAAAGTCGTTATGCGTGATCAGTCATCACCAACCGGCGTTATCATGCCTCCGTTTGTAAACGGTTGGACTGAAGCGCTAGATACCGTTCCTGAGACTGACATCGAAAAAGCTAAGGCACTCATGGCTGAAGCAGGTTACGGCGATGGTTTCTCTATCACACTAAACTGCCCGAATGACCGTTACATCAATGATGAAGCGATCTGTCAAGCAGCTGTTGGTATGTTCGGAAAGATTGGTATCAAGGTTAATCTTGATGCGAAGCCAAAAGCGCAGCATTTCCCACTAATTCAGAAGCGTACATCTGAGTTTTATATGTTGGGTTGGGGTGTACCTACGTTTGACTCGCACTATGTCTTTAACTACCTAGCGCATACCGATGCAGATGATCGTGGTAGCTGGAATAACACGGGTTACAGCAACGGCGATGTTGACAAGATGATCGTAAGTCTTGAATCTCAAGTGAATCTGGACACGCGTAATGTGACAATCGCTAAAATCTGGAGACAGCTACAAGCCGATATCCTTTACATTCCTCTACACAACCAGGTGTTGAACTGGAGTATGCGTAAAGATATTAACTTTAGCGTACAGCCTGAAGATCAGCCACACTTTAAGTACATGAGTTTCGCTAAGTAAGACCTCTGGGGTGGCTCGTTTCGGGCCGCCCCACGCTTTACCTCTTTTACCTTCCTAATGTCCGGAGCTAAACCTTGCTCTCAATGATTATCCGCCGCATTGGCCAGTCCACCCTTGTTCTGTTGATTGTTGCTTTAGTGGCTTTCTCAATGTTTCGTTTTGTGGGTGATCCCGTTTCAGTGATGCTGGGGCAGGAAGCGACCGCTACCGATCGTGAGTTATTGCGTGAGCGCTTAGGCTTAAATAATTCTTTAGTGGTTCAGTACGGACGCTTTGTTAGTCGGGCTTTAGAAGGCGATTTTGGCGTTAGCTATCGTACCGGTGAGTCGGTTTCAGCGATGATTGCTGACCGTGCGCCAGCGACCATTGAGCTAGCATTTGTCTCCGGTATTTTAGCCACCGTACTCGGTATTAGTTTGGGGGTAATAACGGCTATTAATCGAAAAAGCTTTTTCTCACAAATGATAATGACCGTTTCACTCATAGGGGTTTCGTTGCCCACCTTCCTCATCGGTGTGCTACTGATTTGGCTGTTTGCGGTGGAACTGGGTTGGCTACCCTCATTTGGTCGAAGCGGTGTTACTGACCTAGGTTGGTGGCATACCAGCCTACTCACTTGGGACGGTATTAAGTCACTGATCTTGCCTGCAATTACGCTGGGCTTATATCAAATGACACTGATTATGCGGCTCGTGCGTGCCGAAATGCTGGAAGTGCTGGGGCAGGATTACATCCGCTTTGCTCGCGCTCGCGGCTTACCTCTACGCAAGATTTACTTTGACCATGCGTTGAAAAATACGCTGGTGCCGGTGATAACCATTATTGGTTTACAGTTCGGCTCAATTATTGCTTTTTCTATTATCACTGAGTCGGTTTTTCAATGGCCTGGTTTAGGACTAATGTTTATTAATGCGATTTACCATGTGGATATTCCTGTGATGTCGGCTTATCTGGTTATGGTCAGCATTGTCTTTGTCGCGATTAATCTCATCGTGGACATTCTGTATTTGTTTATTGATCCAAGAATACGTGACGCAGCAAACGCAGGAGCAA
>CALKXC010000242.1 GCA_938004025.1 uncultured Leucothrix sp.
TGAATTACGCACATCAAACATTCCAAGTCACGCAGCCGAAAGCGGTGAAATGGCCCTAGAAATGATAGAGAAAGAGGATTACGACCTTATTTTCCTAGACATTATGATGCCAGGGATTGATGGTTATGAAACTTGTGGAAGAATACGTAGTAATCCAAAGTTTAAAAAAACACCCATTATCATGCTCAGTGGTAAAACGGCCCCCCTAGATGAGGTCAAAGGTGTTATTGCAGGCGCCACTACTTACCTAACAAAACCCATTGTTCACAGTGAGTTTCAGCAAGTTTTGGGGAGAATTACGCGCTGGTTAAACGAATTCCGCTAGTCTCACAAGTAGTGCCTACAAGTATCATTGACACTTTCAGGCACTATTCCAAGTTTGAATCGCTTTCCTATCTAATACTAAAGTCTAATTCTGCATATTATGACTATCATAATCGCTATCAGCAGAGCCATTTAGTTAAAATCAACCACCTAAGCTGATAACATTAAATCTGAGGATAAGAAACCACTATGGTTTCTCAACGTAGTGATTACCACGGAGAAATGTACTTATGTCTGATAAAACCTTTCCGGTTTCAGCTGAATTTGCTGCCAACGCAAATATAAACAAAGCGCAATATGAAGCAATGTATGCAAAGTCGATTGACGATCCTGAAGGCTTTTGGGCTGAGCAAGCAAACAAATATGTGTCATGGTATCAACCTTGGACGGAAACACTTGATTGGAGTTTCGATCAAGAAGATCTACACATTAATTGGTTTAAAGATGCAAAACTAAATGTATCTTATAATTGTATTGATAGGCATCTCGAAACCCGTGGCGATCAAGTAGCCATTATATGGGAAGGCGACAACCCTGATGAAAGTCGCAGCATTACCTATAAAGAATTACATGTAGAAGTTTCAAAACTAGCCAACGTCTTAAAAGAGCGCGGTGTATCAAAAGGTGATCGTGTTTCTTTGTATATGCCAATGATCCCAGAAGCTGCTTTTGCGATGCTAGCCTGTACTCGAATTGGCGCCATTCATTCGATTGTATTTGGAGGATTTTCTCCAGAAGCGCTATCAAGCCGCATCAAAGATTCTGACTGTCAGGTGGTTATAACAGCTGATCAGTCCATGCGTGGTGGAAAAAAAGTTCCACTTAAAGCCAATGCTGATATCGCAATCGCTTCCTGCCCTAACGTCCATACCTGCCTAGTGGTTAAGCGTGGCGGAGATGCAATCGATTGGATTGATGGTCGCGATGTTTGGTATGACGAGGCCATTGCTGCTGCCAGTGCTGACTGTGCTCCAGAAGTCATGGATTCTGAAGATCCAATGTTTATTCTCTACACTTCAGGTTCTACAGGTACGCCCAAAGGCGTTCAACACAGCACCGGGGGCTATCTGCTTCAAGCAGCCATGACCCATGAAGCCGTATTCGATTATAAAGACGGTGAAGTTTATTGGTGTACCGCCGATGTCGGTTGGGTGACGGGACACACTTATATCGTCTACGGTCCCCTCGCAAACGGCGCAACGACGCTGATGTTCGAAGGTATACCAACCTACCCTGACATTTCTCGTTTTTGGCAAGTGGTTGATAAACATAATGTCAGTATCTTCTATACCGCACCGACCGCTATACGCTCCTTAATGGGCGCGGGTAACGAACCTGTCGAAAAGACTTCTCGTAAAAGTTTACGCATCTTAGGAACAGTTGGTGAGCCAATTAACCCAGAGGCTTGGGAGTGGTATCACAGTGTTGTTGGTAATGGTAACTGCCCAATCGTAGACACTTGGTGGCAGACTGAGACCGGTGCACATATGATGACTCCATTACCAGGTGTTAATGACTTGAAACCAGGCTCGGCTATGCAGCCATTCTTTGGTGTCAGTCCCTTATTGCTCGATGATGAAGGAAACGTAGTAGAAGGAAACCCAGCAGTGGGCAACCTAGCCATGGACAAACCTTGGCCTTCCATGCTCAGAACAGTTTACGGTGATCATAAACGCTTCTACGAAACTTATTTCTCTATGTTTAAAGGTTATTACTTCACAGGCGATGGTGCGAGAAGAGATGAAGATGGCCATTACTGGATTACAGGGCGTGTAGATGACGTTTTAAATATCTCTGGTCACCGTTTAGGAACTGCAGAAATTGAAGCGGCACTTGGCCTACATGACAAAATTGCTGAGGCGGCGGTTGTTGGTTATCCACATGACATTACAGGTCAAGGAATCTATGCTTATGTCACCATGATGAATGGTGAAACAGGTACGGATGAATTAAAAGTTGAGTTAAACAAGCTGGTTCGCTCAGAAATTGGTCCAATAGCAAAAGTGAACGTTATTCAATGGGCACCTGGACTCCCAAAAACACGCTCAGGAAAAATCATGCGTCGCATCTTAAGGAAAGTTGCCGTTAATGAGATCGATAGCTTAGGCGATACTTCAACGCTAGCAGACCCGTCTGTGGTCGATGATTTGATTGCAAACCGCATTGAAATTTAATTAAGCAAGCAAACGCTTTATTTAAGTTAAACGACTCTAAAAGGCCTGGTATAAGCATCAGGCCTTTTTTATTTCTTGAAATTTTTGCTACCATGAAAGTTCTTAATACCCCCCCCTCAATTACGAAAATAATGCTTAAACATTTGCTAAACATCACTGTCTGGACCATCGTGCTGCTAATAATTTTATTTATCAGCAAGCCCTATATTAAAGGCTGGCTCCTAGAAGAAAACGTTGCATCACGAGCTGTCACCGAACGTGGGGATTTCTTGTCAGACGAACGTAACACCATTGGTATTTTTCAACGAACCAATCCATCGGTGGTGTTTATAAGTACCACTGAAACACGAATCAATCCCTGGAATCGTACAACAAGTGAAATACCCACAGGTACGGGGTCTGGCTTTATTTGGGACAACAAAGGGCATGTAGTCACTAACTTTCACGTCATTAAAAATTCTTCTTTTGCTTCTATACAGTTATCTGATCAGCGAACTTACAATGCAACATTGGTTGGCGCTAGCCCCCGACATGATTTAGCCGTCTTAAAAATTAATGTTCCGATAGACATCCCTGCCCCCGTGCCGATAGGCACCAGTAAGGACTTATTGGTCGGGCAAAAAGTCTATGCGATTGGTAACCCTTTTGGTTTAGATTACACGCTAACAACAGGGATCATTTCTGCTTTAGGAAGATCAATTGATAGTGAAGCCGGTGGAAGAATTGAAAGCTTGATTCAAACCGATGCAGCAATCAACCCGGGTAATTCTGGCGGACCATTATTAGATAGTGCAGGTCGTCTAATTGGCATTAACACGGCGATTTTTAGCCCTTCAGGTTCTTCCTCTGGTATAGGCTTTGCTATTCCTGTGGACAATGTAAACCGCGTCATTCCCCAATTAATCGCGACAGGCCGATACACTAGACCTGTGCTTGGTGTACAGATGGATGAGCGTTATAACACTGCTATTAAACGCCGATATGATATCGATGGGGTCGTTGTTTTAGCCGTGACTCCAAACAGTGGGGCAGACCGAGCAGGTTTAATCAGCTTAAAGCAGCAAAATGGCAGTGGCGCGCTTGGAGATGTTATTCAACAAATCAACGGTCGAGTTGTGAATACGGTAGATGACTTTCTAGATATCTTAGATGAATACAATGCGGGAGATGAGGTAGAACTCACCTTGTTGCGTGGAAACGCTACAGTTAAAGTAGTTGTACCGCTTACCTCACCTCAAAACTATCGTTAGCAGGCTATTAAAAATAGCCGCGTAAACATTTCTGTTAACGCGGCTTTACACTAGCACTAATTAAAGCGAATTAAATACACTTACCATCAGCGTCACGTGTGCTACAAGTAGGAGTGGTAGTAGTTCCTGTTGTAGTCGTTTTATTATCGTCGTCATCATCTTTAGTAGCATTATAAATAAGACCACCTACCAATAATGCACCAGCGATTTTCACAAGTGTTGAACCACCTGCACCGCCACCACTAGATGCGACAGCACCAGCACCAGATTGTGCACTCGTACTAACGATAGTATTGCGACCAGCTGAAACACCGGCATCCATCGTGTAACCGTAACCAGCTGAGTATCCGCTGTGAGCATGACCTGCGCTACCTGCATGAGAATGCCTTATTGCAGCACCCGATTGATTGCTGTGTGCATGACCTGCTTGATGATACCCAGCTTGGCAACCAGACGCGCAGCCTGTTTGAGCAGAGTAAGAAGCATGGCTAGCTTTAACCGCAGTATTATGTGACGTACGGCTAGAACCTGAACTAGAACAGCCTGCAATCACTAATAGTGAAGACAGGGCTAAAACTGTAGGAACGACCTTATTCATTGTATCTCCTTAAGAGCTTTTGCTATTTGTAATAAACACGTCAGTCTCACCAAAACATAAAAGCACTTGATTCCAACTGATTAAGCAGATGGTGGCGAAGTGATGAATATTCGACAATCACTCCTATGACCAGCGGTAGATATTCAGAGATAGCACCGTTATAACTTTTAAAGGTTTGTTTCTATTGAAAATAATGCTGAATTACTTAGAGTGGCTGTTATTATCGTCATCATCATCAAGTGCATTATAAATTAGACCACCAACGAGCAGCGCACCTGCAACTTTCACAATGGCTCCACTATTGTTATTAGAATGTGAATTGCTACGACCATGCTGATTAGAATAGCCAGCGTCGTGAGCATAATATCCATCCTGCTTTGATCGGTGAGAACCCGAGCTTGAACAACCAGAAATTACAATTGCAGCGGATAAAGTTAGTGTTGTTAGAACGACCTTGTTCATTTAGAACTCCTTTAGAATTTTTTTCTAATTATGGTTTTATCATTATTAAGACTCGTAACTCTTTACTGCGTTTTGGGCAGTATTTCATTACTTAGGTAAATCATGAATAGCTAGGGGTTAATCAACAACGCAGCTGGCGATAGACGGTGCATTTTATAAGATGACTAATATAACAGGCACAATAAAGCCCGCTAAGCGGGCTTTATTAGTAAACAATAACTTAAAGTAGTTAGCCTATATTCTTGCTACACCTGTTTCGCGAGCAGCTTGAGCAACAGCTTTAGGAATGCGCTCTCCTAGGCGAGGATCTAGCGGTGTAGGAATAATGTAATCCTTGCCAAAAGACATCTCAGTTTTCCCGTAAGCATCCATAACCGACTGTGGAACTGGCTCCATGGTAAGCTCAGTTAAGGCTTTTACCACGGCAATCTTCATCTCCATATTAATGTCACTAGCGCGAACATCTAAAGCACCTCTAAAGATAAACGGAAAGCACAGTACGTTGTTTACTTGATTAGGGTAATCGCTTCGGCCTGTTGCCATAATCAAATCATCACGAGTTGCATGAGCTAATTCAGGAGAAATCTCTGGATTAGGATTAGACAAAGCAAAGACAACCGGATTCGGTGCCATTGACTTGAGCATATCTGCTGTTAATAAGTCTGGTCCTGACAGTCCAATAAAGACATCGGCACCTTCACAAGCCTCTTCAAGCGTACGCTTGTCGGTTGTGACCGCAGACATACGCTTCTCTTTGGTTAGATCATCACGTCCCACATGAATAACACCTTTACGGTCGATAAGGGTAATATTCTCATTATCCGCGCCCATACCCATTAACAGATTCGATGAAGCAATACCCGCAGCACCCGCGCCTAAACAAACAATTTTCGCATCTTCAAGCTTCTTTCCCTGAAGTTTAAGCGCGTTAACCATTCCGGCAGCAATGATAATGGCGGTTCCATGTTGATCGTCGTGAAATACTGGAATATCCAGCATCTCTTTCAAGCGTTGCTCAATTTCGAAACAACGTGGAGCACCAATGTCTTCCAAATTAATACCACCGAATGTATCAGCGATATTTGCAACGGTTTGGATAAACTCTTCAGTATCTGTTGTGCTTACTTCGATATCGAATACATCGATTCCAGCAAAGCGCTTGAACAAGACGCCCTTACCTTCCATCACCGGCTTACCGGCCAATGCACCGATATTTCCCAATCCTAGTACGGCAGAGCCATCAGTGATAACGCCGACCAAATTACCTTTACCGGTGTATTTGTAAGCATCTTCACGATTATTTTTAATCTCTAAACAAGGTTCTGCAACGCCTGGTGAGTAAGCTAAAGACAAGTCATATTGAGTTGCCGTTGGCTTAGTAATATTCACTTCCAGCTTGCCTGGTTTTGGCTCAGCGTGGTATCGAAGTGCGGCTTCTCTCAAATCTGACATACGTAAATGCTCCTCATAATTTGGTCTGTATCAACGGTTACAACTCTGAAGAACCAGAATCGAATCATCAGTTAATACCTTAGTTGGCTGTCAAATTTATCAGGCATACTCATAAATGGCTAGTACCCTTAAAGGATAATCACGGTTTACCTCAAATTGTTTAATTTAAATACAAGCTGTGATGCTATAACCGCAAAAATTAAAACCTTTAACGAATAAATGATTTCAGCCTGAGGACTAATATCCCGTTAATCCTCTTCTAATTTTATCTACCAATTTTTTGGGCTACGATTATTAAAAGGGTTTGTTCACCCATATCAAAAAATTAAAATAATCGGTAGTTGGGAGCGTTATGGAACTAAAGTCGTTGTTTAAGCTTTCTAAATGGCAGGAAAAAGCACAAGTCTTATCAGATAGATTTAATAATTTGGACTTTACAACCGTGTGTGAGCCTGAAGAACTGGGCTATGATCCAAAGATAGTCAAACGCTCTGCCCCTTCCGGGGACAGGTTTTTGGTTAATATGCTTAGTGACTTCAACATCACAAATCAAGACTCCATTCTTGACATTGGCTGCGGCAAAGGCAGTGCGATTAGAAAGATGCTGCAATTTCCATTCGCTAAAGTTGATGGCATGGAGCTGTCAGAACACATCGCTGGCATTGCTGTAGAAAACTTCAAAAAGTTAGAGGTGACTAGAACCGAAATTTTAATAGCTGACGCCACTAAATTTCAGGAATATGATGAATACAATTTCATCTATTTATATGATCCTTTTCCAAGTAGCGTAATGGATTTCGTCGTTGAATCATTGATTAGCTCATTACAAAGATCACCCCGAGAATTAGTGGTCATTTACAATAACCCTGTTTGCCATGCATCGTTAGTCAATCAAGAGAGATTCTTCAAGGCAGGCATTTACCCTGACAATTGGGGCAATACGATTGCGATATATTCTAATTATCAGAACAGTGACTCAAGGCTATCCTCAAATAAAAATATGAAAAGAACAACAAACGAATTTAGCATAGGGCGTGTTGACATTAATTCAGAACCTAAAAGTGCTTAATATTAGGACTGAGATGAACATACATTACAGTCAAAAAATAAGTACATGGTTACTTTGAATTTTGCGTTAGCGGTTTGTCAATAATATAGCTATTTCAGTTTGCGCTGTACAGCCGCTAACGCTCCCCTAAGAATATTCATCTCTGACTCATCCGGTTGCGCTTTGGCAAACAAACGACGCACCTTCAACATCAGCTGCCCTGGGTGTTGCTGATTTACGAAACCGCTGTCGTTTAGTACTTCCTCTAACACCTCATAGAAATTCTCACGAATGCCAACGTTAGGAAGTACAAGCTGTGAATTATCAGCCTCTGGGTTACCAGCCACATCAGGTGCTGCGGCAAGCGCTGAATTTAACTGTTTGCGAAGTTCATAACATAAAATCTGCACAGCCGAGGCGAGGTTCAACGAGCTGTAATCGGGGTTAGCGGGGATACTCACTCGATAATGCGCCAACTGAATATCATCATTATGCAATCCCATACGCTCAGGCCCAAACACTAGCGCAACCGGACCATTTTTGGCCGCGTTAAATAACTGGTTTGCTGCTTGCTCCGGCTCAAGAGCGGGCAAATCAAACGTGCGAGGTCGTGCCGTACAGGCGACAACCATCGCACAATCATGAACCGCTTCTAATAGCGTCCCAACAACAACTGCATCATCTAGAAGATCTTCAGCACTGCTGGCCATCTTATTCGCTTCTGCTGATGGAAACTCGCGAGGTTCGACCAAAACTAATTGCTCTAAACCCATTGTTTTCATCGCTCTTATAGACGAGCCAATATTGCCAGGATGATAGGTCCTTACTAAAACAATACGAATGTTTTCAAAAGTATTCACAGACTAAAACTTTACCCATTTGGAATTGTTATCAGCAGACTCTACACAGCACTCCAAAAGCCTCACACCATTAATACCCGCATCAACATTTGGGTACCATAAAGAACCAAGCGTGGCTTGATCATTCGCATCAGCGGCTTGCATCGCTAACGCATAACGATGGTAAAGATTAGCCCAAGACTCAAAGAAACCTTCCGCATGACCACCCCCAATACGAGAACACACGCCTGGGTCATCACCGTATAGATAATCCATGCCTCGATCCATTAGTTGAGCCGGCTTGCCCTGAACTTCGTAGCGCAGCTGATTAGGATGCTCATCCCACCATTCAAAACTCGCTTTCTCACCGATTACACGAATTTGCTGCTGATGCATGGAACCTGCGTTAACTGAACTTGCCCAAAGGTTTCCAATCGCCCCACCCTTAAATTTGATAATGACATTCGCATTATCTTCAAGCGGCGCACGGCTCTTAACGAAGCTCTGGCGAACACAGCAAAGCTCATCAACTTCCAAATCGGTAATCATCTCAGCCATATGGAACACATGAGTGCCTAAATCACCCAACACATAAGTAGGGCCGGAGATCTCAGGATTCATTCGCCATTTAGCGCCAGGGCTATGCTCTTCTACTGCAGTGTTGTGAAAACCATGAGCAAATTGCATATTGATAATACGCACATCGCCCAAATCTCCGCGTTTTACCATTTCTCTTGCTTGATGCAGCATCGGGTAGCCCGAATAACCATACATAACCGCAAAAATACGATTGTTCTTTTCAGCAAGCACTTTGAGTTCCTTAGATTGCTCAACAGTAAAAGCGAGGGGTTTTTCACAAACCACGTGCAAGCCAGCTTCAAGAGCCGCTTTACTAATCGCATGATGAGTGCTGTTCGGTGTGGCAATTGATACCGCTTGGATGCCATCTTCCCTTGCAGCCTCTGCTGCAAACATTGACTGATAGTCTTTATAACAACGAGATGCGTCAACGCCTAAGTTAGTACCAAACTCGCGGCCACGCTCTTCGTTTAGGTCGAATGCCCCTGCTTGGAGTTGAAATAAACCATCTCTGGCGGCACCTGCGCGGTGTGCATGGCCGATTTCACTTCCTCGGCCTCCTCCGACCATGCCCCAGCGAATTGCCTTCTCTAGCTTTCTTTCTTCATTAAACATTTTATTCTCTTCTTTTGAAATTAAGTTCTTTTAATCCATAGAGATAGCGGGTACTTGTTTCACTCACTCAGGCTGCGCCTGAAAATCGTTTTTTGGTGCCAAAACGATCGTATGCTTCGTCGAAACAAGCACCCACTACCTCTACTATCTTTGTATTGTCGTTAACTCAGTACAATTTCAAACATAAGCTTCATGCCAGCGAAGTGTTGGTGGGTCGATTCGGCGAATCATTTCAGCGGAACGCTGAGTGAGCGAATCGATCTACCGATGCTTCGCGAATACTTAAAGCAATTCCCAAGTTGAATCTTTGTTTGATTTGATTGAGGTTTCTACGAACTTCACACCATGTAAACCATCTTCAACCGTTGGAAACCAACGAGCCAATGGGTCTACTTCTTCATTCGTTTTACGCGCGATGATTACATCAGCCAAATCTTGATATAGATTCGCAAAGGCTTCTATATAGCCTTCAGGGTGCCCGATGGCAACATGCGTAGCCCGATTGGCCGCTTCAGATAACCCTGCGCCCCCTCGAATCAAACACTGCACTGGTTGATCTATCTGGCGATGCCATAGTTCATCTGGACGCTCTTGAAACCATTCGATACTGCCTTTGCTACCAAAAACCTTAATGCGTAGCCCGTGAACTGCACCTGCTGCAGCTTGT
>CALKXC010000243.1 GCA_938004025.1 uncultured Leucothrix sp.
AAACAGCTTCCCACCACTTCAGCTTCTTCTAAGCCGTAGCGTTTCAGCGCACTCTCTTGAAGTGTTGGTTCCAAGATTATTAGGCCACGTTCTGTTTTGACGAGGTTATATGTGAAGTCAGCATTAAGAGTAACGGCCATGCTGGCTGGCAACGTCCAAGGTGTCGTTGTCCAAATCACAAAAGCAATAGCATCAGGTGTCTTGATGCCAAATTTAGAGGCTAAACCTGCAACGTCAACCGCTTGATATTTAACATCAACCGTCGGGGAGGTTTTATCTTCGTATTCAACTTCAGCTTCGGCGAGCGAAGATCCGCAGTCTAGGCACCAGTTGACTGGTTTTTTTCCTTTAAGTAAATGGCCCTGATCAATGATTTTAGCCAGCGAGCGAACGATGTTTGCTTCAGTGTGGAAGTTCATTGTTAGGTAAGGATTTTCCCAGTCACCCAATACTCCCATCCGTTTAAAGTCTAAACGCTGCCCATCAATTTGGGTGGTCGCAAACTCACGGCACAGTTGGCGAAACTTCTTGGCGTCAACCTTAACACCTACCTTTCCCACTTTTTGTTCTACTTTTTGCTCAATGGGTAAGCCATGACAGTCCCAGCCTGGTACATAGGCTGCGTCAAAACCAGCGAGGTTCTTGCTTTTGGTAATCATGTCTTTCAGGACTTTATTGACCGCATGGCCAATGTGGAGGTCACCGTTGGCGTATGGAGGGCCGTCGTGAAGCACATAGCGAGGCCTACCTGCTGCATGCTCACGCATTGACTGATAAAGATTGTCAGCTTCCCATTTTTGCAACATATCCGGCTCACGCTTGGCCATATTTCCGCGCATTGGAAAGTCCGTGCTGGGTAGGTTTAGCGTCGCTTTATAGTCGCTTGTAGTTTCTGTCACCGTTGAGTACCTGAATGAACTTTTTATAGACAGTGGAGAATATCAAGTTTTCAGGGAAAAACCGATAGGTATTCAGTTAATGAACTTTTGTCTTGGTAAATATTTATCAATTCGGACGCTAGTGGTCGTATTTTTACGATCAAAGGCGGCAAGTGGGCAGGGTTAATCATCGTATTGTAGTGTCAAACAATTATCGATCCAGTGATTAGGATGATCCTGGATTTTTTAAGCCTTCTTCCTAAGTTTCCAAGCACTCTTTATTAAGGCTAATGTGATTAAAAGGAATTAACAATGACAAAGCAAAATAATAGAACAAGAAAAATGGTTGTCGCACTTGCTACTGCAGTATTTACCGCAGGCCTGATGAATGTTGCTAGTAGTAACAACGGTAGCCTAATAAACGAAAGGCAGATTGAGATAAATGAAAGGCTGCGTGAGGCGAAGCCTGTGGCAGGAAGAAATCGCCGCCGCTTTAAAACAGCAATCAAAGTCTCTGATTATCCAAAAGCTAATCCTGACAGCGTGCGAGTCTCTCGGCAAACTAACAAGTTACGCATCAATGTCTTGTCGAATGATAGGGGCTATCAACTCAAAGTAGTGGATATAAACCAGCGATCAGCAAGTGGTGCTCGTGTTTCACTCAGAAACGACATGGTCGTATACCAAACTCCTCTGCATTTTTCAGGAGAAGATAGCTTCTGGTATACCTTGGAAGACAAGTCCGGTCGTCAGCATTCAGCCAAAGTAATAGTCTGTATCTGTGATAAATAATGATCAAGGTAAATGAACGGTAGTTTTGGGGCGATAAAATTCCGTTATGGATTGAAAAATCGGATGAGTGGAGTCCGGCCTTAAAGATTGAAACGGGATAATGTATTCGCTGGTAACAATTGCTAGCAATCGTGATTCAGACAACGGATCGTCATGAAAAAACAAATAATGAGATACAAAATCTTAAAAGTTTGTAAACAAATGGAATAAGAAACTATGCCCCCAATCACTAATAAAAACAGATGCCTGCAGATGATAGCGGTACCCTTGCTTGTAAGCTCGTCAGTCTTACTCTCCTCACAAGCCATGGCTGCTCCTACTGCAAATCCTGATAATTACACAACAACAGTTGGTCAGAGCATCACTGTTAGTCCGCTCAGTAACGATCGCGCTGACAATGGGACAACTTTTTTTATTGAAGTTGTAAACTCTCCATCCCCCTATGGTACGGGTACAACTACGCTTAATAATAACAAAGTTACTTATACCCCACCTGTTGGATTCACAGGCACAACTACATTTTGGTACGGTCTGAAAGATTCACGAGGCCTTAAAACCAGTGCGCCAATCACCGTTAAGGTGACTGCTGGTAATGGAGTGCCTCAGACAACGCCTCCGCCACAAGCTTATGGAAATGCAGCGACAACGACTTCTGGCCAAACAATCACTATCGATGCCGTTGGTAATGACACGGGTGATGGCTTGTTTATTACTAAAGTAGACACGCCTGCACCATATCCTAGTGGTTCCGCGACAATTGTTAATAATAAAGTTCGTTACACGGCACCTGCTAACTTTGTTGGTACAACAAATTTTTGGTATCAAATACAAGATTCCAGCGGACGTAAAACAAGTAACGCGATTACTGTTAAAGTAAATGCAGCTACAGCAAGTTCTCCATTCCCAACTGCGGGTAATGATACGGCTCAAACTACTCGTGGTACTCCTATTACGATTGCCCCTCTTTGGAATGACACGGGTACTGAGTTAAAGATTACGGCGGTTGATGGTACGACTACTCAAGGCAGTAAGACTCAGATCGTTGGCACAAATAAGATCCTTTACACACCTTCTATATGGTCTAAAGCGGGTGATACATTCTGGTATGTGGTAACCGATAAGTTTGGTCGTAAAAATGCTGCCAAAATTGTTGTTGCTGTTAGCACCTCACCAACAAGTTCTGGTTCTTACCCTACAGCAGGTTCTGATAATTACACCGTTAAGAAAAACTCTACGGGAAATGTTTTCAATGTGTTTAGTAACGATACTGGTTCAGGCCTAACATTCAACCAGTTATATGCTTACACCCAGAAA
>CALKXC010000244.1 GCA_938004025.1 uncultured Leucothrix sp.
ATTGAAAAATTCATCGTTTACGTTAATGATATTGCCATTGAACAACTTTATCTTGATGAAAGCTTGGCCCAAAAAAGCTTCTCCCGCTACATGCAGGAAAAAACAGTCCCACAAGATAAATTATTTGTACTAGGTGATAACCGTGACAACAGTAATGATGGGCGTTTCTTTGGCATGATCGACCAAGCAGATATTATTGGCAAAGCAACACGAGTGCTTTTTGGCAAAAATCACCGTATGGGAACAGCAATCAAATGAAGGGATTATTTATGACCGGCACAGATACTGATGTCGGTAAGACTTGGGTTGGCACAAATATTATTCGAGAGCTGGTCGCTCTAGGCAATCATGTCGTTCCTAAAAAGCCAATTGAGTCAGGCTGGCCGCAATCAAGCAATGACTATCCCCAAACGGATGCTTATCGACTTGCTGACGCTGCAAACAAACTTGAAATTCTAGACGCTATCTGCCCAAACCGCTTTGCCGCAGCCCTCTCCCCTGTTCGAGCGGCGAGAATGGAAAACTGCAAACTGAGCCTTGAATTAGTAAAAGAGCATTGTATTTCAGGCCTTCATGACAACGATTTTTTGTATGTAGAAGGAGCAGGTGGCTTTTATTCTCCCCTAGTTGAAGATGGCTTAAACGCTGACCTAGCCTCTAGTTTAAATCTACCCGTCGTTTTGGTCGCCAACAACAAGCTAGGCTGTATGAGCCAGATACTGTTATGTTGCGAGGCAATCGAAAAACGTCAGCTAACACTTGCGGCGATCGTTCTCAATCAAGTGGATGAAATCGGTGGCGATACTGCAATGAACAACGAAGAAGACCTTAAAGACTATCTTAGCTATCCCATCTTTAGTCTCAAACACCAGCAAACCATGTTGCCACCTCAACTAGTGAATTTGCTATACTAAGCCGCTAACTACATTATTTGCTGGACAATCGATCATGCTATACCCAAAACATTATGATGTTATCGTCGTCGGCGGCGGTCATGCCGGCACCGAGGCGGCACTTGCTGCTGCGCGAATGGGACAGCAAACGCTTCTGCTAACACACAACATCGAAACGATTGGTCAAATGAGCTGCAACCCTGCCATCGGCGGGATTGGTAAAGGTCATCTGGTTAAAGAGATTGATGCTTTAGGTGGAGCAATGGGGCATGCAGCTGATCGAGGCGGCATCCAGTTTCGTATACTAAACGCACGTAAAGGACCAGCTGTCCGCGCTACCCGTGCTCAGGCTGACCGTGTTCTTTACAAAGCGGCTGTTTTAAAGATCGTTCAAAATCAGGAAAACCTTGATTTGTTCATGCAGTCTGTCGATGACTTGATCATGGAAGGTGACCGCGCTGTGGGTGTTCGCACTCAAATGGGGGTCGACTTTAAAGGTAAAGCCGTCGTTCTCACTGTCGGCACTTTCTTAGGCGGCAAAATTCATATTGGAATGGAAAACCATTCTGGCGGTCGTGCCGGCGATCCACCTTCGATAGCGCTTGCGCAACGATTACGCGCCATGCCATTTCGAGTAGAGCGTTTAAAAACGGGTACACCACCCCGTATTGACGCCAGGAGCATTGATTACAAATCACTTCAAGCACAGCCGGGTGATGACCCACTGCCGGTGTTTTCTTATTTAGGTACGCGTGAAGAACACCCGCGACAAGTCGCATGCCACATTACTTATACCAATCAAAACACCCACGATTTGATCCTAAAATCATTAGATCGATCTCCTCTTTATTCTGGCAAAATTGAGGGTACAGGACCGCGTTACTGCCCATCGATTGAAGATAAGGTCGTGCGTTTTGCAGAGAAGCAACAGCACCAAATCTTTATCGAGCCAGAAGGTTTAGATACCTATGAAATTTACCCAAATGGTATATCGACCAGTCTGCCATTTGACGTACAGCTTGATTTGGTAAGATCCATTGTAGGGTTTGAAAATGCTCACATTACTCGCCCAGGCTACGCCATCGAGTATGACTTTTTTGATCCGCGGGACCTCAAACCAACACTTGAAACCAAGTTTGTAGACGGTTTGTTTTTTGCTGGCCAAATTAACGGCACGACCGGTTATGAAGAAGCTGGAGCTCAAGGGCTCTTAGCCGGCTTAAATGCTGCACTTCAGGTACAAGGCAAAGAGTCTTGGAGCCCAAAACGCAACGAAGCTTATATAGGCGTATTAGTTGATGACTTAATCACTTGCGGAACCCAAGAACCCTACCGGATGTTCACCAGCCGTGCAGAGCATCGCTTGCTATTGCGCGAAGATAATGCCGATTTACGTCTCACTGAAATTGGATATAAGCTTGGATTAGTCGACGAAAACCGTTGGCAAAAATTTAGCGAAAAACGCGAGAAAATAGAACTCGAATTGCAGCGTGTTCGTAGCACTTGCCTGCACCCCTCACAAATTGGCCAAGATGCTATTGATGAGGTATTTGATGGATCATTGAGCCGTGATTATCACTTGGACGAGCTGATACGCCGCCCTAATGTGACCTATGAATCATTGATGACAATCGAAGCTGCCGGTCCAAAAGTGGAAGACCCGGCCATTGCAGAACAGGTTGAAGTGCAGATCAAATATGCAGGCTACATAGAACGACAGCAACAAGAAGTCGATCGTCAGCTCCGTCAGGAAAGCGCTGCGCTGCCGGACACACTGGATTACACGCTAGTGTCAGGCTTATCGAATGAAGTGCGTCAGAAATTTATCGAACAGCGACCTGCCACGGTTGGCCAAGCCTCCCGCATACCGGGAATTACGCCTGCGGCGATTTCTATTCTGTTGGTGCACCTGAAAAAACAGCAGTTTAAACTGAAGGCGAGTGCGTGAGCGATTCCAAACATGAGGTTTTGTGGTCTAAGGGCCTGCAAGCGATAGACCTTGAGGTTAATGAACAGCAGCTTGAAAAACTCAAACAATATGTGGATTTGCTGAGCCGTTGGAATAAAACCTACAACTTGACTGCCGTGCGAAACCCAGCTGAAATGATCCCGCTTCACATCTTCGATAGCTTGGTTGTCGCTTCTTACATTAAAGGCACTCATTGTTTAGATGTAGGAAGCGGTGCTGGCTTACCCGGTATTCCTTTAGCGATTATGCAGCCGGATCGGCACTTTACGATGTTGGACACTAACGGCAAGAAAACTCGTTTTATCCAACAAGCCATTATCGAATTGGGCTTAAAAAACGCCGGAGTAGTGCAAAGTCGTGTCGAAAGCTGGCAAGCCCCGCAGCCCTATGAAGCAATCATAAGCCGCGCCTTTTCTTCAATTGTAGATTTTGTTAACGGCTGCTCCGAACTGTTAGCTGAAGACGGCACTCTCTATGCAATGAAGGGCCAATTTCCAATACAAGAGCTGGCTTATCTACCTAAAGGTTACGTGCTGACATCGCGGCATGAACTCGACGTTCCTTATGTTGAAGGAGAAAGACATTTGTTAGAAATTACCAAAGCTTAAAGATTACTCGCATCGAAGCAGAATTATTCCCAAGTATTAAGGCAGAACTAACAAAGAAGTTAGGGCAGAACTCAGCCACACGCTTGGAAAAAATACCGTATAATCTCCTCCTTTATTAAAACTGCTGATATTGCCGACATGTCTGAATACAACGTCTCCACCTTTCAGGGACAAATATTTGCCCTGCAAGACTACTGGGCCAAGCAAGGCTGTGCCATTCTCCAACCTTACGACATGCCAATGGGCGCGGGTACGTTTCATCCCGCAACCTTCCTACGGGCAGTAGGGCCTGAGCCATGGCGCGCAGCGTATGTGCAACCTTCTAGACGACCTACTGACGGCCGCTATGGAGATAATCCAAATCGTCTACAGCACTATTATCAGTTTCAGGTATTACTAAAACCGTCACCGCCTAACTTTCAAGAGTTATACCTTGGCTCATTAGAAGCGATGGGTATTGATCCGCTGAAATACGACATCCGTTTTGTGGAAGACAACTGGGAGTCACCCACGCTAGGTGCATGGGGACTTGGCTGGGAAATCTGGCTAAATGGCATGGAAGTGTCGCAGTTTACCTACTTCCAACAAGTGGGCGGCCTCGATTGTAAACCGGTTTCTGGTGAGATCACTTACGGTTTAGAACGCATCGCTATGTATGTACAAAATGTCGAAAACGTATACGATCTAATCTGGACTGACAGCCCTGAAGGCACCATTACCTACGGCGACGTTTATCATCAAAACGAAGTTGAGCAATCAACTTATAACTTTGAAAAAGCCAACGTCGAAGAGCTATTTCATCAGTTTGATGAAGCAGAAAAAGTCAGCTTGGCGATGATTGA
>CALKXC010000245.1 GCA_938004025.1 uncultured Leucothrix sp.
TTATTCATATCCATAAATATTTTCCTTGAGTATGGTGTTTACACCGGTACTAATGCCACCAAGACCTTTGAGATTAAACTCAAAAAACACTGCATCATCGTAACTCGTATTATCGGTTGTGAGGTAGCGTCGTGCAACCAATCTTGAGGTTAAACAACAGTCTTTATATTCGATACCAGCAAGCTGTTCTAACACACGATCATTGGATAAATCATAGTCTAATTTACCAACTAATCCCCATTTTTCATTGATCGGTAATGAAAATGAGGTATCAAGTTCGGAAACTTCACCATAGATATGCTGGTAATTTAAATTTAAGATTTTATTATTGTCATCTGCATAATTTATACGTGCTTCGTGAGATGCCCATTTCGAAGTATTTGGGTCCCAAAATGCAGTCGTTGAAAACTTAGTGTTCCTGTTTAGTTTTGTACTGACCTCAAATGCAAATTCTGAGCTTTTATCCGTTAGGACATTGTCACCAGGCAAAGTGACTTTGCGATCATCAAAGTAAAAAATCTGACCCACACTTGCTTTGAAAAGTTCATCGCCAGTTTTTGTGTTTTGTACACGGCTCGTTAACGCTAGGGTTAGTTGGTTAGCGTCAGCGATCCTATCTTTTCCCGTGAAACGGTTAGCTTCAAACAGTTGGTTACTGGTTGAAAAGTCCGTCCTCGCGCTGTCGAAAATGGGAATACTGCTTTGATCTTCAAAAGGGGTATAAGTATAGAACAGTCTGGGCTCAAGTGATTGTTTTAGCTGGCCATTTATATCACGTTCAAAGAACACGCCGCTGTCTAGAGTGATTGTGGGAAGTCCACGATACAAGCTATTATCCGTGCCATTATTTTGCAGAGAATAGTGGGTAGCTTGATAACTCAATGACGGTTTAAAGTACCAAGCATCATTGCCAAATCGTTTAGAAGCATTGAGGCCAACATCGAGCCTGAGCCCGGTTGGGTCAGCAGAGCCCTCAAAATAGGTAGCTTGAGCATCTAAGGTTAAATCGAGACCATTATATTTATGCGGAGACTGGTAGTTAAAGGTCAATTCTGGGAGCTTTGCATAGGGTTGAGAGTTTGCATCCAGAACCTGATAGTCTAAGGCAGCAATGCTGAAATCCCAATTTGCGCTACCTACGTCATAACGAATCGTTCTTTCAAGCGCTGAGGTAGAAGATATTGAAAGTGAATCGCTTAAATCATCGAGGTATTCGTCATCAGATACCCCTTCTGATTTGATGGTCAGAGTACGCCGGTGCCCCATATTTCGTTGATAAGTAAACTTAAAGTAGTCTCTCCATTCATCATTTGATGCTCTGTCATTTGGAATAAAACTATAGTCCAACTCGCCCCGACTCTTTTGGGTCATAAAGCGAGCGATAGAGTTGATTCTTACCCCTCTCTCAGAGAGTGGGGTGATATAGAAAGTTGCATCATAGTTAGGCGCAATATTAAGATAATAAGGGATTGTTATTTCGTATCCGGATTGGTCTGAAACCCCAACTTCTGGTACTAAAAAACCTGACTTACGTTGAGTTTGCCCTGTAAATGGATTGCTTAATGGGAAACTAATCCATGGGAAGTAAAAGATTGGAACATTCCCCACTTTCAAAGAGAGGTTTTCAGCAGTACCGACGCCTGTCGCTTGGTTAAGATTAATATTGCTGGAGGAAATATGCCAGCTTGGATCAGGTGCAGGGCAGGTAGTATAGGTCGCGTTTTCTAATTCTAGCTCATCTTTGTTTTTTTGTGAGATCTTGCTGCTGCTACCATTAGTATGGGAACCTTTAACCTGATACTTTGCATTGTTGATGAAGCCACTTTGGTTCGCAATATTATAATCAATACTGTCGCTCTGAAAGGTCGTCGTTTCTGTGCTTAGGAGTACATTACCTTTGGCAGTCACCTGATTTTTCTTATTATTGAAGGTGGCTTGGTTGGCGTTTAGTCTTTGGTTATTCCGCTGAATAATGACTGCACCATCTAATTCAGAAATGCCCTGCCTATTGATGCTGCCATTGTCAGCTGCCACATAAACTGCATCTAAAGAGGGTGAATCAGTAATGGTATTTGCGGCTTTTGCAGCGGTTGGAGCCACACAGACCGGAGGATTAGTATATGCCTGTAGCCCGATGGGAAATAGGCCTCCAATTAATATGCAGAGGTTCTTTTTATTCAATTTATCCACCGGCAATCAGAATTGTTTTACAAAGAGTGATTAAGATAACAAAGCCTATGAATAATAACAATCTAAGCAGAGTTTGGTGCCGCTTAAAAACGCGGTATTTGCTGGGGAAAGTTGCCAAAATCAGGGTAGCGTTGTCGGCTGTCAGGGAATTGATAGCTGGGTGAATATTCAATATTCATGCTCTCAAAGCCGCCATTTTGTTCAATCACGTATACCCCGCCACCAGCAACTGATGCCGCTAAAGCCACCGCAGAGGCGATTTTGACAAAGCTATAAGGGCGTTCACCGTGAATTTTGCCCGTTCGACCATTAATTACATAGCGGTAGGTTTTATTTCTATATTGGAATGCGGCAGACCAGATCGGCAATAATAAATGCTTATAAGTTGTCCTATCGTGTTCGGTAGAGAGGTGGTTAATACGCTGTTGGTCTCCGCCAATATCTCTACGAATATCATTACGGATCGTGTAATCCATAATTTGCTGTGCACGAAGAAAGCCTTCATCGACGGTGATTTGATAAATTTCGCTTCGAAATCCACTTAGATAAGCTTCAGAATACGGCACTAATTGGTTTAAATCCCAAGGTGCTAAGTTATCAATAATTGTACGAGGTAATGTCTTACTGGCACCAATTAGCACATCATCAAAATGCCTTCCAACGGTGCCTGATGTGGGATTCCAGCGAATACGAGCAACCTGTCGGACTTGGCGAACATTGCGACCATTAACCCGAGCGTTGACAACTTGTCGCTCGTAATAAATGGTGCCTCGCTGGCCTTGATAATAAGTTTGAGTGTCGCTGTCGTAAGTCCAATAGGGTAAATAAACGCCGGTCAGTTTGTCATTGCGTTTTGCCCGAGAGTTAAGAGAGGAGGGCGCAAACCACCTTGATTTCATCCATCGATCAAAGATGTCCAGTGCTTGGTCGTGGCTGATCGAAAAAGGTAGCAATGATCTCGGCCTGATTGGTCGGGATTGTTCAGTTCCCGCAATGACAGGCGTTCCACAAAACGGGCAATCACCCGCATGTTCATTGTCTTTCAAGCGGAATTGTGCCGCGCAAGAAAGGCACTTTATAACATCGACCTGCTCAAGCTGACCAGATCGACGCAATTGATCCAACTCGTGAAGAGCTTGTTTTAAATCATATTCACGAATGGGCGTGAGCGTGATGGGCACTTCATTAGTAAATCCGCAGTGATCGCATTCCAACGATTGATTTTCTGGGGAATAAACTAAGTCTGAGCCGCACCGCTCACAAGGAAAGTGCGATTGCTTGTTTTCCATTTTTTGATAAATTAGCCTGGGATAGGTGGCGGATTATTCTGCCCTTTATCAATGATATCGCTGATATAGCTTATATCTTGAGCTGTTTCCCAATTTTCCATTCCTGCAGACCAAACTAAGCTTGCTCCCGTTAGCGAACCTTGTTGAGCCAGTGTCGTTAATTGCGCGTAGCTAAAAGGTCCAGTCGCTTCATTATTTATTGCAACATGCCATTGTTGCTCATGAGGCAGCGGTGGCGGTGCTGATGACACAGAAGCTTCTGGCGCTGGGGCCGAACTTTGTTGGCCAGTCATACTTTGCGCCATGGCTAGACCTATACCCATTTCCATTGCAGAGGCCGCAGTAGAAGAGTTGCCTGATTGCATCGATTCTGATGCACCATACTTCAGGTACTTATCCAAGTCACCGATTACACCCATGCTGGTGCGTTTATCCAACGCTTTTTCAACTTCAGGAGGAAGTGAGATGTTCTCTACCAATACTTTGGTTAACTCAAGACCGTATTGATTAAATTCAGGCGAAATTTTCTCGGTTATAAAACCACTAAGCGTATCGTAATTAGACGCAAGGTCTAAAACAGGAACGTCTAGCTTGCCCAAAATAGTGGCGTAGCGAGAGGTGATGATATCCCTGAGTTGATCACTGATTTCATCGACAGTGAAGTGACCATCTGTGCCCATGATTTCATTCATAAACACTTTAGGGTCGGTAATCCTAACGCTGTAGGTACCAAAGGTTCGGAGTCTGACCATGTCAAACTCAGCATCTCGCATCATAATTGGGTTTTTAGTTCCCCACTTTAGGTCGGTAAATTGGCGCGTATTAAAGAAATATACTTCAGCTTTAAATGGGCTTGAAAAACCGTGATCCCAATGTTGAAGCGTCGATAATATTGGAAGATTGCGAGTTTCGAGCTGGTACATACCAGGCGTCAAAATATCCGCAATTTCGCCTTCATTAATGAACACGGCAATTTGTGACTCACGAACGGTGAGTTTTGCACCATATTTTATTTCATTACCATGACGTTCAAAACGATACACCATTGTATCGGATGAATCATCGGTCCACTCAATGATATCAACAAATTCGCCAAATACCTTATCCCATAATCCCATGTCAGAACTCCTTTAAGATGCAGCGCTTGGTGCTGCGTCGTGGGCTTCTTTGCGTGCTTTAGCTGACATTAATGCCTGCCTCAACTCACTCTCAAGTGTTTGTAGTTCCTTTGCGGCTTCTTGGCGCTTTGAACGGCCTTCTTCGGCAATTTCAAGACTGTCATTGATCGTTCCGATAAGTTCTTGGTTCGCTTTGCGTACCGATTCAATATCGAAAACACCTCGTTCCATTTGCTTACGGACCTCAACGTTAGCCGTGCGCAAGTTGGTTGCATTTGACTCCAATAAGTCGTTGGTTAAGTCCGTTGCTTTTTTAACTGTTTCTGCAGCGTCGCTCATGCGGAAAATGGTTACCGCCTGTGCAAGTTGGTTTTTCCACAATGGAACGGTGTTGATAAGAGTAGAGTTAATTTTGTTGATCAACGTCTTATCATTTTCCTGAACGAGTCTGATGCTTGGTAAGCTTTGCATAGCGACTTGACGGGTCAGATGTAAGTCATGAACACGACGCTCAAGGTCATCACGAGCACTTCTAATGTCACGTAATGCTTGTGCAGCCAGCATATTCTCACTGTCATCTACTGCAGATTTTTCGCTTGCTGGAATCTCAACTTCATTCATCATCCGAAGCTTTTCTTCACCCGCTGCAATATACAGCTCAAGCTTATGGAAATAGTCCAGGTTAGCTTCATAAAGCTTGTCTAAGGAAATCACATCAGTCAAAAGCTGAGTTTTGTGCTCTTCCATGTGATCAGTAATATCATTGATTTGTTTTCTAACATCATCATACTTGCTTAAGAATTGAGCGACTGGCTTAGCTTTACCAAATAATCTAGCCCAGAAACCTAATTTTTTGTTTGGGTTAAGCTCGTCAACGTCAAAGCCTTTAATTGCGAGTACCATGTCATTCAGAGACGAACTTGCGCCACCAAGGTCTTTATTTCGAACGCCTTCAAGCATGTTCTCAGAAATGCTGCTCATCTGTTCCTGAGCTTTGCTACCAAAGAAAACGATGCTGCTGCGGTCGTTCGTGTCGATTTCTTGAATAATTTGATCTAATTCCTGCTTAGCTTGGTTATCAGCATGAGAATAGGCAATGATTTCTTGGCTTATCGGCTCTGCAGGAACAATTTCAGTTCCAGGAATGACAGCAACTGATGGGGCTGTAGTTTTAGTAGCTGTTTGAACATTGCTTGATGAGTTGTCAGACATGTTTCTTCCTTAAATTCGTAATTATTGTAGTCAAATGAATGGGGCCAGTTTAAATAATGCCTTCGCGCTTTAACTGAGTTTCAAGTACTTCTATGTTTACATCGAGATCAAACTGATCTTGTTTCTTTAGTTTTTCGTGCTGTTCATCAAATGTGTTTTCTATTGAGTTTAAAACATTTGAGAAATTACTATCTAGTGCAACGGTTGTAGCTTCGTTACGATGAGTTTTTGCGTAGCTTTCAGTTACTCGACGAGTCCCGTCTAAGTAAACTTTCAGAAACTTCCTCGCCCGAGGAAGATCATTGGGATCGTTTTCGATTAATGAAATAATGTTTCTTGCTTTGCTTATTATTCTGTCTAGATGCTGATCAAATTGAGCATTACTTATTTCTGTTCTGGCCGTTTCAATCGCATCAATCTTAATATTAGCGGCTTCCAATGCTTCAAACACTTCCTCAGCGCTAACGCCCAATCCAATATTTCCCGTTTTATTTCGGCGTGGGTCTAGGCCATACCAAAGGTAAAAAGCTAATAACGTTGCACCACCAATGAGGATGCTGCTGAATATATTATAGTTATCAGTGGCCAGAAAAGCAGTTAAGGCGGTTGTAATAGACAACAATATTGCCGCTACCGTCTTGAAAGGGGTCGTAGGGGCTAAAGCAAGCTTCTTAGAATTATAAAGTTGCTCAACTTTAAAGCCATG
>CALKXC010000246.1 GCA_938004025.1 uncultured Leucothrix sp.
TATTCTGCTGCTGGATGAGCTAGCTGAGCGGTTAGCCAATCCGGGTTTTTACGTCCATGTGCCGAGCGGTCTAAGGGTTGAGCCGCATACGTGTTCAGCAATGAACGGGTGAGGTGATCCATACCCAAATCCGCAAAATTATAAAAGCGCTATCTTAACATCCGTTAAAGACGTAATTGCACCCCGATAGGCTTTTATATTGCCAAATTAGTGCATTGCGTAAAGCATGATTGCCACGTCGGCGGTGATAGCGAAAATGACAGAAAGGATCATTAATTGTTGTTTCATTTTGTATCCCCTAATACTGATGAATAACACCACGCTAGCAGCTTGTTGCTAAACCCTTGATTAACAAGATAAAAGAACAGCAAAAATTTTGTAGATAGTTTTGTTGAATATTTAGGTGACCTAGCTACAATCAAACCGGTAAATAATTTAACAATAATTTGGAGAAATTATGGAGAACCCATATCAGGCACCCAGTGCTGACCTACAGACGTCAAATAACTTAGAAGCTTTGCGCTATGTAGGCTTTTGGGCGCGAACCGGTGCATACATTGTTGATAGCTTGCTAATGATGGTTATTATTTTACCTTTAATGTTTCTGATGGTTGGTGGCTTAGATGAATTTGCAAGAGAATCAGAAGCACCAGGCATTGGCATGATGATCGTGATTTATGTATTACCGATTGCATTGATTTTGGGTTTCTGGATGTGGAAAGGCTCAACCCCAGGAAAGATGATCTTTAAAGCTAAAATTGTAGATGCTAGAACGGGCGGTCACCCTTCGAAGCTACAGTTTGTTGGTCGCTATCTTGGCTACATTCTTTCTTCAATTCCGCTGTGCTTAGGCTTCATGTGGATCGGATGGGATAAGCGCAAGCAAGGTTGGCATGACAAACTGTCTAAGACAGTCGTTGTACGCCCCAGCACCGACCCTGATCAGCAGATTTCTTTCGACGGTTAATCTGCTCGAAAAGCGCCCGAATATTTCATAATAGCAATTTAATTCAATGACTTATGATTATCCGGGCGTCTTAATCCTTGTGACTCCAATTAGCCGTTGAAGAATGCAAACTGACTGCAGGTGTGCACCATCTTGTAGGCATATTTTCGATGCTTAGGGGGAAACGAATACGCCTAGCTTCCCCCCACTCGGTAGTTTCAATTGCTGGGTGAATATCTTGCTCTGTTTCTTTTGAAAACTCCGCTCCCTTAGGGTCGCTAGTTTGTGTCATTAGCAAACTTGCTGTTCTGGCTAACGATAAACGAGCGGAGTAAATTGCTCCCCTATTATCGCGAAGGTTTAAAGCATGAATTGCGGCGGCAGCAATCAGGTAACCCGTTGCATGATCCAATGCTTGCACTGGCAATGATACCGGCTGCTCAGCACCCGCCTGCTCCATTCCATAAGCCGCAATACCGCAGCTCATTTGCACCACACTGTCAAAGCCACGACGTGTTGCCCATGGCCCGCTCCACCCATAAGCACACAGCGAAACATCAACAATACGCGGATTGATTTTTCTTAAACTGGCAGAGTCATAACCTAAGCCCGCTAACGCGCCGGGCCTATAGCCATGTACCAGCAAATCGGCTTCACTAAGCAACTTTTCAAAAGTGGCTTTATCACTTGGTTGACGCAGGTTCAAACCTGCACAACGCTTGCCTAAAGTGACTTCAGGTGCGGTACTTGGTTCGTCCCAACCCGGTGGATCAATACGCAAAACATCAGCACCATAAGCGGCTAGAAAACGCGTTGCGATTGGGCCCGCGAGAATACGGGTGAGATCAAGCACTTTGATGCTATCTAATGGTTTCTCAGGGTTTATTTTGGGTTTTGTTTTAATCTCGCACTTTGTAATTGAGTTGTTAATTTCATCTCCCTTAGACTCGATAGATACTTCTTCTCCGTGTTGTTCATGGCCCAGTAAATCCCAATGAATTAATGGTTCAGCAGCCACGGCCTTGCCCTGTGGGTGCGCTTGCCATTGCTTGGGTGTACGCATCGCTGTGGCACAACCTCCAGCATCAATAACAGCCTCTGCTAATGCATTAGCCGACCAATCTTTTACAATATCAGCAACCGCTTCACGGCTATCTTCACACTTTAAAACTTCAAGCGCCGCTCGTTTGTGTAGAGCGGCATTAGTATGTAAACGCACCCAGCCATCTTTAGCCTGATAATTTCCGGCAATGCTGTCCCAAGGCGGTGGGAGTTCCCATCCCATTGGACGTATTGATTTGTTAAACCATAAAGAAGCTAAGCGACGATCGATTGTAATGGATTGATCTCCTCCCGCTCTCTGTTGCAGCATTAATCCTGCAGCTGCAATAGACTCCGCCGCAAGGTCTGTTACCTTAAACCAAGACGGTAAATGCTCATCGCCCACAATTGATAAAGTGTTGGTAGAAAGCTCTGAATCCACAAATGCATCGAAGATTTCTTGGAAAACGATTGGTGTTTGTTTATTCATAAGGCAAAGTAGGCGCGCGTAGTTGGGGTAATGTGCGACACACGAATATATACTGGCGGCCGCGGATAATCAAAACAAGGATAGGCAATCAGCCCATGAGAATCGATAAGTTATTTGAACTGCAAGGCGACTTCTTTGCACGCTTTCCCGATGGTTTTGAAGATGAAGCCATCGTTAAACTCCGCAAAAAACACAACGTCGATAAATTAGCGATTCAAGCACAAGAAGCCTTTGCTGAAACCAAGTTCGGCATGCCTGAATCAATAATTCAAAGCATGATTTTAACGACGTCTCGCTCATCGATGGTTTTTATGTTCGATAAGCTAAGGTTTCGAGATAGCGTAGGAGCACTTTCACCAGCTGAGCGCGAACGGCTAGTCGACGCTTTGTTTGACCGATTACACGGCGATAAGGAAAAGGGCTTTAATCAGATTTTAGAGCAATTAGTGACGTTAAAACTGGGCTCTTGGTCAATGATCAGCGCAATTCCGTACTATTATGATATGCAGGAAAACTGGTTTGTAAAACCCAGTGTGACCAAATCAATTTTGAAGTACTTTGAAGTTGAGAAAGAGCTGGTTTACAAACCGAGGCCTTCTTTTGAATTTTACCAAGACTACAGTGCATTTCTGGCGAATCTCCGCGATGAAGCCGACCCTAAACTGAGCCCAAATAACGCAGCTTTTACTGGCTTTTTGATGATGACGATTGGTAAATAAGCTAAGCACAACATTGCCATCTATACTATTGATATAAAGACTCATTAACTCATCATGAAATCATCACAAGACTCACAATTAGAGGACCAAGCATGAAACTTATCTCAGTAGCCGCTTCACCTTTCGCCCGCAAAGCTCGTGCTTCAATTATTGAGCTTGGCCTGCAAGACCGTGTAGAGATCGTTGACCCGGGTATGGTTACCCCCGTTTCTAATAATGAAAGTCTCAATAACATCAACCCTTTAGGTATGATTCCCGCTTTGGTCATGGACAGTGGTGAAGCCTTATATGACTCTTCTGTTATCTGTGAGTATCTAAATCAACTCGCTGAAGGTTCACTCTACCCAAGTGAAATAAATGACCGCTACCGCGCCTTAAAACTTCACTCACTGGCCAATGGTATTCTAGATTTATCGGTCGCCACACG
>CALKXC010000247.1 GCA_938004025.1 uncultured Leucothrix sp.
TGCGGGTAATGCGTCGCTAGAACAAGTTGCTGTGGTGCTACGTGACAAAATGGATATGCAGATTAATATCCAGGAACATCACATTGTTGATGTCAGTCAGATGGTAGCGAGTTTCTCGGGTAAGTTTGTGGCTAACAACGCACCGGTTTTGGGTGCGGATGTTTTTACACAAACGGCCGGTATTCATGCGGACGGTGATCAAAAAGGCGGGCTTTACGAAACTAAACTAAACCCTGAACGTTTTGCTCGTAAGCGTGAATATGCGCTGGGTAAAATGAGTGGAAAAGCGTCATTAGGTAAGAATCTTGAAGCTTTAGGTATCACTCTGTCACCTGAGAATCAGAAGAAGGTCCTCGCCCGTGTGGTTGAGCTGGGCGACTCTAAGCAGAAAATCACTACCGATGACCTACCCTTCATCATTGCTGACGTAATAACTGGCAGTGATTATCAACACATTGAACTTAGTAGCTGTTCTATTCAAAGTCGCTTGGATGAGTCTACTCACGTGCAGATTGATGTTGAGATATTTGGTAAGCAGCATACGGCAACGGGTTCTGGTAACGGTGGATTTGATGGTTTCCGGGTTGCGCTTGATAAGATTCTTGCCAACTATGAGATTCAACTGCCGACGCTACTTAACTATGAAGTTCGCATTCCTAGGGGTGGCCAAACCAGTGCATTGACTGAAGCTATTGTTAGCTGGCAGCTTGAAAATGACAGTAAAACATCGACGCGTGGTGTGCATGCGAATCAGGTTTATGCGGCGATTAATGCAGCGTTGCGCATGACGAATATGTTGCTACAGGCTGAAAAGCAAAAAGATTAAATACCCAAAAATTTACGGAGAATATTGTGTCAAACACTAAGAAAATCGCCATTTTAGCTGGTGACGGTATCGGCCCAGAAATTATGGCTGAAGGTATTAAAGTACTAAAAGTCATCGAAGCGCGTAACGATATCAACTTTGATCTTGTTGAAGCGCCTTTTGGTGCGACGGCTTGGTTCTCACACGGCAGCTCTTTCCCAGATGAGACTAAAAAGCTCGTTGATGAAGCGGATGCGGTCATTAAAGGCCCTATCGGCTTGGGTCATGAAGAGTCAAAGCAGATTCCTATTGATGAGCAACCAGAGCGTGGTGCACTGCTACCAATGCGCGCTCGTATGAATACTTATGCCAATTACCGCCCAGTATTCTTACCAAAGACACTGTCTCACTTCTCGCCGCTTAAACCAGAAGTTATTGGTGAAGGCATCGATATGATTATGGTGCGTGAGCTCGTTGGTGGCGTTTATTTTGGTAAAAAAGAGCGCGGTGTCAATGCCGACGGTAAGCGCTTTGTTACTGAAGCACTCGAGTATGACGAAGATCAGATTAAGAACATCTTGGTTAAAGCGTTTGAGTTAGCGCAGACGCGTAAGAAGGTACTTCACAACATTCACAAAAGTAACGTTTTAAAATCAAGCGTGCTTTGGAATGAAGTATTGGAAGAAGTCAGAGTTGATTACGCCGACGTTGAAGTCATTCACATGCTAGTTGATGCAGCAGCGACTCACCTTTGCCTGAACCCAACACAGTTTGATGTAATGGTAATGGAGAACATGTTTGGTGACATCTTAAGTGACCAAGGTGGCGGTATTTTAGGCTCTCTAGGCCTTATGCCTTCTGCTTGTATTGGACCAACCTCTGCTTACTACGAGCCTTCTCACGGTTCTGCGCCAGACATCGCGGGCAAAGCAATGGCCAACCCCTACTCTATGATTGGTTCGTTTGCGATGATGTTGGAATACAGCTTCGACATGGCAGAAGAGTCTAAGAACATTTGGGATGCAATGCAGGCTGTGTTTGCTGCTGGTTTCTCAACGTCTGACCTTTCAAAGCCAGGTTCTGGTGTGACTATGCTGTCTACCAGTGAGTTTGGCGACAAGGTGGTTGAACACCTTCAAAACAATGGCTGAGTCTTTACTCGGTTAGATTGAATGTTGATTAAAGGGTTGCTTTGGCAGCCCTTTTTTTGCTTAGTACTGCGTTCATCAGACACACCCTGCACATCATCTACCTGCTAATTTCAATCACCTCTGACTAATGGGGATAATCCCCTTTTCGTAAAGATTGAATTGTTAAATGCAGGAAGCAACTAATGAACTCAAATAAAAGATTACCTGACGTTATATTTATTGGCCCATTAAAAACGGCTACCAGTTACATTTATGACTACTACTTGCACCATCCTAATGTAGCCACCAGCGAGCCCGTTAAAGAACTTTATTATTATGACGACCATTATGAGCAAGGTGAAGATTGGTATCTGAAACATTTCTCACCAAACTCAGAAACCCAAGTCATGATTGATGTTTCACCGTCATATTTGATTGACGATAAAGCGATGCAACGCATCAAAAAGGATAACCCTAACGCTAAAATCATCATGACGCTTCGTGATCCCATGGAGCGGTTTAGCTCTCACGTTAAACATCATATCCGTCACGGTTACCCATACACAGGATTTACTGATTTGCTGGAGGAACACCCTCGAGTTATTCAGGGCAGTCAATATGAAACTTATGTTGATAAATGGATTGAAGAGTTTGGGGAGGACAAGGTGTTCGTTCTCGATTATCGGGAATTAACCCAAGATTCTGCTGCTTTTATGGAAAAAATCTGCAAAATCATGAGCGTTCCATTTAATGAAAACTACGAGTTTTCGCACAAGGTTAACCCTGCTGGAACCGCCAGAAGTCCATTACTGATGCGCCTCATGCATATTGTTATGCGTTTTCTCATTCGCAACGGTTTATCGGGTGTAATCGATTTCATTAAAAGTACTGGCGCGAAAAAACTCGTGTTTAAAGAAGGCACTAAATTTTCAATATCGGAAGAAGATATCGAAAAAGCGAGCAAACACTTCAGCAGCAGTACTAAGTGGTACAACGATCGCTTCAAGTTACTAGGTTAGAAATAAAAACTTACTCCAAATAAGAACCGAGATAAACGTTAATTTATGTTACTAAAAAATAGCAGCATCTATATGCTCGCAAAAATAATTCCAGGCTTAATGGCGTTTACTGCGTTATCTGTTTATACACACTTATTGACACCCAGCCAGTACGGTGTGTATACGCTAATTTTTACAGCTGCTATGTTCATGAACACAACCATTTTCAACTGGTTGCCTGTTGGTATGGTCCGTTTTTGGCCTGGCGGTACTTATTCAGAAGACACCTTTATTTCTACGATGGGCGTGCTTTATCGTTTTTTATCGCTTCCGATTATTTGCATCGCTGTGCTGGTTGCTTTTTTCATTGAGTCAGAATCAATCAACTACCTGTTAGCGGGACTTGTCTTGCTATGCGGCTTTGTCTCTCATCGCTTTGGCTTAATGCTTAAGAGCGCCCAAATGCAGCCTAACAGCTATGCAATCATGATCATAAGCTACTCAGTTCTATCGTTAGCATTAGGGTCAACACTTGCATACCTTGGTTGGGGTTCAATGGGTCTTTTGATTGGAGTTGCAGCGGGTATGTTAATCCCATCACTCATTCAGACCACCAAAATCTGGCTAAAATTCAACCCATCACTGTATTCACCCGAGCTAACACAAAAACTGGTGGTCTATGGCATGCCCCTGGCCGCTTCATTTTTACTTGATGAGGTAGCCAACGTATCTGATCGCTATATGTTGGCTTGGTTGTCTGGTGAAGCAGAGGCTGGAAAATATGCGGTGGGTTACGACTTAGCGGGTAACTCGATATTGATGATCATGAATGCAGTCAATCTAGCAGCATATCCCATGATCGTAAAGCTGCTGGATACCAAAGGAAAAGAAGCTGCATTGGAGTACTTTAAAACTTATGCGGTGTTGCTATTAGGACTGTCTATTCCTGCTGTTGTAGGGCTCTCATTAGTAGGGCCAAATATTGTAGATTTAGTGATTGGTGAGCAATACAAAGCTTCGGTAACCTTGCTTCTTCCTTGGGTATCAACGGCAGTATTTTTTATGGGAGCGGGAGCATTTTACATGCACCTGCCATTCCAATTGGGCAACAACAATATGGGGATTTTTAAAATTGCTGGAGCAATCGCAGTAATCAATTTAATTCTTAATTATTTACTGATTCCAAAAATGGGCATGCAAGGCGCAGCAATAGCAACACTACTTTCATTTATGATTAGCGTGCTGCTTGGCTTTATTTTTGGAAGAAGAGTATTCCCTATTCCCTTTCCTGTTAAAGAGGTCGGTCAGATATTGCTATCCACACTGATCATGGGAATCTGTTTGTACTTATTGAGGGATAACCGAGGATGGCTGTGGCTACTAGTGCAATTTACTTCTGGACTCAGCCTATTCCTAATTACCGCCTATTTACAAGACATAGGCGGCATTAGAAAACTCATCAGTGATCGTTTGGGTAAACGAGTTAAATAAGGTTAGCGCTTTCCAACGGGCTTAAGAGTTTTACCTCTTCTGCCACCTCGGCCAGCTTTGCCTTTTTTAGGTCCGTTTGAGGTTTCAGATTTCAGGCGGATACGATGATGCAAATCGCTTCCGCTTCCGCCAGTCGACTTAGCTCTTGGTTTTGAAGGATCCCAAGACGGCACTAAGTGCTTCTTTCCGTTACCAATTAAATCTGTTCGCCCCATACGTGTCAGGGCTTCACGAATGATGGGCCAATTCTCTGGTGCGTGGTAACGCAGCAACGCTTTATGCAACCGTCTTTGCCTTGAGTCTTTGACACTGCCCACATGCTCTGAAGTTTGACGGTCGATCTTTTTTAGAGGATTAAGCTCAGTGTGATACATCGCCGAGGCTATCGCCATTGGAGTCGGTAGAAATGCTTGTACTTGGTCTGGGCGGAAGCTGCTTTTCTTTAGCCACAAAGCAAGGTTCAACATATCTTCATCGGTCGTTCCAGGATGAGCCGAAATGAAATAAGGGATGAGATATTGCTCTTTTCTTGCTTCAGCTGAGTATTTATCGAATAACTGCTTAAAGCGATCATATGTTCCTATCCCAGGCTTCATCATCTTCGATAATGGGGCTTGCTCAGTGTGCTCTGGCGCAATCTTTAGATATCCACCGACATGGTGCGAGACTAACTCTTTCACATATTCCGGATCTTCTACCGCGAGGTCATAGCGTAAGCCTGAAGCAATAAATATCTTTTTAATGCCCGGTAACGCACGTGCACGGCGATAAAGTTTGGTCAAAGGTTTGTGGTTGGTATTTAGATTTTTACAAATACCGGGATAAACACACGACAGTCGTCTGCAAGATTGCTCAATCTTTTGACTCTTGCATTGAAGGCGATACATATTCGCCGTTGGACCACCGAGATCAGAGATATTCCCTGTAAAACCTGGAACCGTATCGCGAATTGTTTCAACTTCACGAATGACAGAATCTTCTGAGCGGCTTTGAATAATTCGACCTTCGTGTTCTGTAATAGAACAGAAAGTACAGCCACCAAAACAACCCCGCATAATATTAACTGAGAACTTAATCATATTATAAGCAGGGATTACCGCGTCGCCATAGGAAGTGTGTGGCTTGCGGGTATAAGGTAACTCAAACACCTTATCGAACTCAGTCATGCTCAATGGAATTGGCGGTGGATTTAACCAAACATCACGTTTGCCGTGTCTTTGGATTAAAGCTCTCGCGTTACCCGGGTTTGTTTCAAGATGAAACACTCGAGAGGTGTGTGCATAGAGGTATTTGTCTTCAACCACCTGATCATATGAAGGTAGGCGAATTACACTGGTTTGACGATCTATATTCTTTGGTCGTTGATCAAAGAAAACGATTTGCGCTGCACCATCATTTTGTTTATCTACAGGAGCGGCTGGTTGAATAGAAACGCCATTAGTCGCTTCTTGTTTATCCATGCCTTCTTTGTTGCTTTTTTCGCAGTCATTTTTCTGCGTTGTGTCAACGTATGGGTTAGGCTCATTATGCTCTAGCGAAACCTCTCCATCGATGCTGGTCGAATCAATAACCGTCCAGCCTTCCGGTATACCTTGTCGCATAAAGGCGGTACCACGAATGTCGGTTATGTCTGCAACGTTTTCACCTGCGGCGATACGATGAGCGACTTCAACAATGGCTCTCTCTGCATTACCGTAAACCAACAGGTCTGCTTTAGAATCAGGCAGGATTGAACGACGGACTTTCTCTGACCAGTAATCGTATTGAGCGATACGACGTAAACTCGCTTCAATTCCACCGATAACAACCGGAACGCCTTTATATGCTTCCTTTGCCCGCTGCGAATAAACAATTGTTGCGCGATCAGGACGTTTGCCACCAATGTTGCCGGCCGTATAGGCGTCGTCAGAACGACGTTTGCGGTCAGAAGTATAGTGATTAACTAAGGAGTCCATATTCCCGGAAGCGACGCCAAAAAACAGGTTTGGTTTGCCCAAACGCTGAAAATCCTCAACATTGTGCCAATTTGGCTGGGAAATGATTCCCACTCTGAAGCCTTGAGATTCTAACAATCGCCCTATAATCGCCATTCCAAAACTTGGATGGTCA
>CALKXC010000248.1 GCA_938004025.1 uncultured Leucothrix sp.
CTACATTAACTACAATGGCTATGGCGCAACGGTCGATGATTTGCACTTTGCACCGGATGCATTGTTTCTCGCGATGAAAGACTTTGCTAGCCCATTTGAATTTTTTGAAGAGGGTAAAGCCACCTTTGAAAAGTTAGAAAATGGTTACTTAGAAGACATGAGCAGCGCGGAACAAACACCTGCCATGCACACCAGCGACGCGAGTGCGGCGTTTATGCTGCCGAATGCGGCTTGGGCTCGCCGTGTTAGCGGTGTATATGGGAATTCACTCGCAAACCTACATCCTGATAGGTCTCATGCGGTAATTACTGAGAAAGCTGATGGTAATTATTTGGTGAGTGTTCGTGCTCCACTGAATAATAAAACGGGTGCCGATGAGATATGCCGTCAGTTCCCATCAGGTGGTGGTCGCAAAGCCGCTGCAGGAATTAATGACTTACCCAAAGACCAACTACAAAATTTCATCAATGTTCTCGATGCTTTTTATGCTAATTAATCAGCTAAAGCACTACGAATGAACTACTTAGCCCATCTTTACCTGTCTCAAGATAATGGCTTATCTAAAGCGGGTAACTTAATGGCTGACTTTCTCAAGCAGGCTGATTTATCCATTCAGCCTGAAGGCATATTGAGGGGTATTGAGAATCATCGTGCAACCGATAAGTTTACCGATAGCCATCCTGCTGTCACTAGACTGAGAACAGAGTTTGATCCTGACTTTCGCCGCTTTGTACCGATCATGTTAGATGTCACATTTGATCATATGTTGGCGAAATCATGGAGTGATTTTCATGAGATGGAATTAGCCACATTTACTCAACACGCACATCAGCAGCTCTCGGAAGTAGAACAGTTTATGCCTGACTTAATGAGAAACCGGCTAAGAGGAATGGCAAAAGAAGAGTGGTTAGCGCGTTATGTGTCTACAGATACCGTGGATAAAACGCTTATCGCGATTAGTAACCGAATTCGTTTTGAAAATAATTTAAATGAAGCTTACAGCGAAGTAATAAAGCAGTACGGCGTAATCGAGAAAACGTTTCATGCTTTTTTTCCAGAACTTGTTGAACACATCAGATCGCTAAAGATTGAAACCGCAGCCCAGCAAATTTAATCGCGCATAAAAAAGGCCCGCTCATATCATGAGCGGGCCTTGTTGTATCTGGGGAAATTACTTACCCATTAGGCGCTTGATGAAGCCGATGACAGTCATCAGAACACCACCACCAACAGCACTACTCGCCACTGTACCTAAAATACCTGCAGCATCCATACCGCCACCACCGATGCCCATACCAAGCATACCAAGAAGTGAGCCACCAAGACCGCCACCGACGATACCAGCAATGGAATTACCAAGACCACCAAGTGATAAATTCTTAAAGATAGAACCAACTGCATTTCCACCAACTGCACCACTCACAAGCTGAATAATCAGGGGTAATAAACTTTCCATAATGACTTCCCATATCTAGTTAAAAAAGAGGGGTTGATAACAATTTATTCAACCCGCCCTTTTAAAGTAGTTTAAAACTGATAAAGGTTCAAACCAAAAAGCCAATAAGCTACTGAAAAGGTTCATTATTTCAGGTTTTGTTTAGTAATTCCCCAGTTTTTCTAAGGTTTTGTAAAATATTCATCACCAGTTAGTTCGTTAGAATCATCCGCCCAAACATACGAGGGTTTTTCCATGCCTGATCTGTTTTAGCGTTCCAGGCAAGCTTACTATCGCGTTGATTACCGCTGTCATCATCATTGACCTGAATATCAAATCCCACAACATGACCATGCTTAGGCGTTACGTTTAGGGTGCTCCAAGGAATAGTAGTTTCAAGCTCATAGCCATTAGCTAATTTAACCATTCTATGTTGAACCGCATGAATCTTATTCTTAGGTGTATTACCACCTGCAGTTAAACGCTGGTCATACAAACGATAGGTCAGCTGAAAATCATTCCAACCATCGTAACGGCTCTTACGACTTCCATCGGCATCAATATATATTTCAATCGAATCATCTGCCCAAGGCATCGGTGAATCTTTAACATGTCTGTCATCCACGATACTAACTTTCACATAAAGGTTCTGATCATCCCAACTTGAACGCCAAGTTCCTGATAAATCACGGTGACCTTGAATGGTGCCTTTAATCAAACTACCGATGCGGTTAGAGGCTGCATGGTGAATACCGTTACGAGATTTACCTTGTTTACGAATACGCACGGTCTGTGGCTTTTGTAAGTCAGGGCCATCTTCTGGGTTACCTACTATCGCGACAGTTTGTGGCTTAGGTAAACGTTGGATACCCGTTGAGCGACAAGCGGCCCACCAACAAGGATTACCTCTAGCAAATCCAAGCAGTGCACGATACTTCGGGGCTTGGTTAGCAGGTTGATTGATGTATTCCTTGATCCCCCAGCTTCCATGCCATGTGTAAGGACGTGGAGCAGAAAAAGCAACAAACAGCTTTCCACCCGCTTGCTTCCAACCTTGTAATAAACGATTATACAAGGTTGCCATATGCGGGTGACGATTGGCTTGAATCAAATGCGGCGTAGCACCATCAGTAACAGAATGAGTTTTGCTATGAACAAAATGCTGACCGCCTTCGTAGGCAATTAGATCAACGCCATAACTCTTTGCGATATCAGCCTGCATTTTTACTTTTGCCAGCGTGTTCTTAATCGAGTATCGATTATTCGGAGAATCTAATTGCTGGAAAACATTCTGAACGCTGCGAATCTGGCGCATTTTATCCTGAGCAACGTAGAAGTAGGGCGCTACAGCCAGAGCATCGACTTCTTTGTATGCGTCGCGATAACCGAGTATTGTGTGCGAAAGGTTAGTGTCTGTATTTAATCCACCCATCACTCTAACTAAGCGCTGCTTACCACCAAATGCTTGCTCCCACATTTTGAAAATGCGAACACTTTGCAGCGAGTAATACTTAGCGCCCGCTACTCGTCTATCATTATCAAGCTTGTATCGAACACCCGTTTGCTTCATGTGTTCAGCTTGTGGCACAAACACATCGTTCCAAGTTTCGTTACTGTACTCAACGTAGACTTTTAGATGAGGTTTCAGGTGACGCCTCACGTAATGTGCGTAGCGCTTGATAAAGTCGTTGTCCGCCTTGTGCGGAATGCTAAACCAAGGGTCAACATTGAGTTGATTAGCCAGTTTGACCATGACTTCAATTGGCACGCCACGGCGACCTTCTTTGCCGCCCCAAGTCTCTTGCTGCATGTGAGGACGACGAGACCAGTGCTGTAGGTTGTTACGCGTAATCCCTGCCATATTCATAAAACGAAGCACTTTAAAGTCCTTCATGAAATTTAGGTAATCAGGGTTGAACGTGATGTGATGGTAATGATCGGCAAACGCCTGATAGTTACCACGGCAGTGTGAAGGGTGTGAAACACGTTGGAATGCATTATTTGCACAAATTCCACCCGGCATCAAAATTCTAATATTGCGGATATGATTACGTGGATTAGTATGTTGGATCGTTAATGTTGCCGTGATCTTGTTATCCGACATTGGATTAAGTGCGATTAAATCAACACCCGGCTGGCTACTGACAAGCTGCGCACTAGCACCATATTTTATAGCGCCTTGACCGTCATAACGAACAGTGTAAAGCCCGTATGGTAATGCCTTAGGATCAACCTGATTTAGAAAACGAGTACCTGCTTGCCCACCATTTAAGTTATTTGGCCAACCATTTTTGTCGTAACGAACATGACCTTTAGTAAACCAAGGTCTGGCCTCGTCAAACGGCATTGATAAACGAAATAAATCAACAAACGGCAAACTGGTATTGTTTTCCAGCGCTTCGTTGGTATTTATTCCCAGTGGTGAACTGTGATTTGACAGGGGAGATGCCATTACAGTATTCAAAGACAATGCCAATAGGCATCCTAAACTAGCCCCTACGATTCTTTTATACATTTTTTGTATAGTCCCTTTCTTGTTATGTTTGTACTTCAACCGTTGCCAGCCCTTTAGCAACAATTCAAACAATTGGTTGAGCTGCTTGCTCAATCCATCCATTATTTTTTTTATCAGGGAAATTCTAGTCTACGAAATCTAAATGCAATATGAACCAGACCGTTTGTCTGCATCAAAGAAATTTATCCGCCTAATTATTTATATAATACAGGTGCTTAAGAAATGATGAGGTAAACGAGTGCTACTCATCAATTAGGGCGGCTAGGGAACCACCCTGAAAATCTATCGATCCACTCTATACGTTATCGACGCTTTAGATACTTAGCTTCACATGTAACGCGTGATGATACCGTTTTGCATTCGCAAACAGCGCTTGGGACCTTGCAAACTCTGTTTCTACCCAGTGGTTTCACAATATCCGCCCGAACATTTCGTCCGAACCGCGACTCATTAACCAACAGTTTGTCAGGCGTTGATTTTGTTTTTTTTGATGCTTTTGCATCCGTTGAAGCAGCTGCAGCAAAATTAGAGAAGCTGACAGTCGCACAGACAGCCATGGTTAGCAGGCAATTTCTATATGTATTCATTTCTCTGAATTCCTTTAGATTTGGTTACTAATATGAACCAGTTTTGAAAAGCACATCCTTGCGCTTGTCGTACTTTAGATTGAGACTATGTCTTATAGTTCTACATTATTTCCGTAAAATTATCGATTACTAGTATAGTTGATTATTATGTGCAAGTTTGTAGCTTTAATTAGCAGTTGGTAATTTTGATAATGTAGGGGTTTTGAGAGTCTAGCTCTGTGACAAAGTCATAATAAATCTGCCTATCAAGGCTGATATCAGAAACAAAAAGAATAGGGGAACAATAGGGAAAGTGTATTTACACTTGGTTTATTTAAACTTCGGTCATCTTAAAAGGCTTATTTCGCCGCTAAAGTCTTTGATTTTTTTAATAAGCTACGATTACCTCTAACAGCAACTAGGCATTCAGCATATAGGTCTAGCAGCTCCTGTCTATAAGTAGATGCGTCTTGATGCAAGTTTTCACTGTCGGAGATTTCAAGAGCCAATCCTAATGCTATTGATTCCGTACTTTCGGCGGTTGAGTGACTTTCTTCGGACATAATATTTAGAACCAAAATGAGAATTAAGCTGAACTTAATACTAATGACGATATCTGAGCACAACAAGATGAAATGCGGGTTTAGCAATAAACTCCACATAATCTCCATAATTCGCAGAGTCATAACTTCGCATAATTAATATTATGTTAAATTATATGATATCAAAATGATCATCCTAATAGTGATCATCCCCTAACAGCATCAATCAAGCTAAAACCGATGGCTTCTACCATCGGTTTTAGTTATCGTTTAGCGCAAGAATGAGTTCTCTAACTCATTCATTCGAGAACGTAAACTGGTACCTAAACGTTTTGAAACTCGCTCAAGAATATCGGCTTGCTGAGTGAAGTCGACAATCGTCTCAGCTTTCAAAACATCACGAGCGACGCTTCTTACAGAGCCAAACCCATCGACAAGTCCAAGATCTTTCGCTTGGTCACCACTCCAAAATAAACCGGTAAACAGATCCGGATTCGCGGTTTCATCAATACGATCACCACGACCTGTTTTGACAGCCTCAATAAAATGACTGTGAGTGTTTTCCAGAAGCTTTTCCAAATAAGCGACATCTTCAGGCTGCTGAGGTTTAAATGGATCAAGCAAGGCTTTGTTTTTTCCAGCGGTGATCTGGCGACTTTCAACCCCTAATTTATTCATGATCTCGACAAAACCAAAACTGTCCATTCTTACACCGATTGATCCCACCAAACTGGATTTGTCAGTGTAAATATCTTGAGCGGCAGCGATAATATAATACCCACCGGATGCACAAACATCTTCAGCAACGGCCACAACTGGCTTTTCAGGATACAGATCTCGCAAACGCATGATCTCTTGAAAAACTTGATTGGATTGAACTGGGCTTCCCCCTGGGCTGTTGCAGCGAATAATGACGCCTTTTGATTCTTTATCCTCAAAGGCTTTTCGCAATGCTGGAATGAGATTATTAGCGCTTGCAGATTCACCATCTAATATAGTCCCACTGACACTAACCATGGATGCATAGCCCTTGCCACTGGCCATTGCAGCAAGCCCTGGATTAGCCATTTGAGCAACATTGCCTAGTAAGCCGCCTAGCATGACTAAAGAGATCAAACCAACCGCTAAAAAGCCTAACTTAAAGAATATGCTCCAGCGTCTAGCACTCTTTTGTTCTTTAATTCCGGCTAATGCGACCTCTTTCAAAGCGTCTATGGCTTGCTGATTTTCATCATTCATATCAATTTATTAATCCAAATTATTGTTTATTTATTATTGTGTACTTTTATAGCTTCTCAAGTGCTGCTTGCAAGTCGTCAGCCAGTGGAATCTTAAGATTATAGGCTTTTCCGCTGTGAGCCAACTTAAAATCCACTCGGTAAGCATGTAAAAACAAGCGTTTCAAACCCGTTTTTTTACTAAAAGCTCTATTTGCAGCGAAATCACCATATTTGTCATCTCCAGCGATAGGAAGTGACAATTCAGATAATTGCGCCCTTATTTGATGCATTCTTCCGGTGAGCAAACGCACGCTCAACAAGCTGTTTTCGGGATAGCTTTTCAGGGGCATAAACACGCTCTCAGCACGTTTACCCGCCTCTGAATCACTCACACGCATGTTTTGCATGCCGCCCTTGTCTCTCTCAAGGTAGTTCTCTACCGAACGGGAGCCACCTATCCACTTTCCAAAGACTAAGGTTTGATAATGCTTGTTTATCTCCCCTATCTTAAATAATTCATGCAGCGCTAATAACGTGACGCGATTCTTAGTCAGCAGCAATAGTCCACTGGTTTCTTTATCGATACGGTGGGCAAGCTCGATGAATTCTAATTCAGGCCTTAGTTGCCGAATCAGTTCAATAACACCATGTTTGTTATCCGTTCCACCATGCACAGAAATGCCAGCAGGTTTATTGATAATAATGACATCCTCGTCTTCAAGAATGATTGACTGTTGCACTAGCGCTAAGCGAGTCGCGCTCGCTTTATCAGGTTTGGTTGATACGGGAACATCGCGAATGGGCGCTACGCGAATCACCTCCCCTATTTCAAGCTTCCTAACTGGTTTGATACGCTTTTTATCGACACGAATCTCCCCTTTCCTGAGCAGCTTGTAAATCGCAGTCTTTGGCAGGAATTTGTATTCTTTCATTAAGAAATTATCAATGCGCTGTCCAGCATTTGCAGCAGTGACGGTAATAAAACGGACTTTATTGTGATCGGGTTCAGACATGGGCGAATCATAACATCGATTTAACTTGAAATTCTCTAGGTAATTTTTTTGAATTCAAACAGATAGTTATTGCCGCTATGTAACAATATTGTTATATTTGAATGGTAACTAGAAGTACTATAAATTGGGGCAGTAACATAAGGGCAGAACACGAATTTGTTCTACATTCACCAGCTATCCCACAAATGCTTATACATGAGGTAGTCGTTCTTTAGTGACGATGCCGTTTTTTGTTGTCTGGACATATAGTCAAACAGACAGCTCAGCAGGAAAGAGTTTATCGAAAAGTGATAACTCAAAACAGTTCCTATGCCATTTTCAGTTGATCGTGACAGGATTAACAACAGTAAATTTTCAAGTGCTGCAAACGTGGCACTTTTTTTTCAGCACAAGCCAGGGTGTTAGAGACTTTTCGCTCTTTAACAATAAACAAACGCGTTTTTGTGCTGCCTATACCACCTGGATACGGGGGCGTGTTGTTACTGCGAGATAACAACACAAACATGGCTTAGTGGACTGTTATTTACTTAACAGGAAACAACTAAATTAATGAAAAGAATAGCAATTAATGCCACTCAGTCCGAAGAGATTAGAGTTGCGATGGTCGATGGTCAATACCTTTACGATCTTGATATTGAACATCCGAACCGTGCACAGAAAAAATCAAATATTTATAAAGGAATTATCACCCGCCTTGAGCCAAGTCTCGAAGCAGCTTTTGTAAACTATGGCGCAGACCGACACGGCTTCTTACCTTTCAAAGAAATTTCCAAAGATTACTGGAACACTAACGGTCAGAAAATTGAAGGACGTCCGAATATTCGTTCGGTACTCAAAGAAGGCCAAGAATTATTAGTACAAGTTGACAAAGAAGAGCGTGGTAACAAAGGCGCTGCATTGACAACTCACATTAGCTTGGCAGGCCGTTACTTAGTACTGATGCCTACTAACCCTAGGGCGGGTGGTGTTTCGCGTCGTATCGAAGGTGAAGATCGTCACAAAATAAGGGACATTCTTTCCCAGCTAGATATCCCTGAAGGCATGGGCGCCATCGTTCGTACTGCAGGCGTTGGTCGTGATCTTGAAGAATTAACCTGGGATATGGAGTACCTGAAGACCCTGTGGACCGCGATATCTGAAGCGAACGATAACCACCCTGCTCCCGTTCTTCTGTATCAAGAAAGCAATGTCATTATCCGTGCGTTACGTGACTACTTCCGTAACGATATCGGTGAAATATTAATCGATAACGAGCGAGTTTATCAGCAAGCCCACGACTTTATGTCGGCGGTAATGCCGCATAATATCCGCAAGCTAAAGCACTACACTGACACCGTTCCACTGTTTAGTCGATACCAAGTGGAGAATCAAATTGATTCAGCATTCCATCGTCAGGTTAACTTGCCTTCTGGCGGTGCGATTGTAATTGATCACACAGAAGCGTTGATCTCTATCGATGTTAACTCCGCTCGTGCGACACGTGGCCAAGGCATCGAAGAAACGGCTTTAAACACAAATCTTGAGGCCGCTGATGAAGTGGCACGTCAACTTCGCTTACGTGACTTAGGCGGTCTCGTGGTTATCGACTTTATCGATATGTTGCCCAACCGAAATCAACGTGAAGTTGAAAAGCGTTTACGTGACGCGTTAAAAATGGATCGTGCTCGAGTACAGGTTGGCCGTATTTCTCGTTTCGGCCTTCTAGAAATGTCACGTCAACGTCTACGCCCTTCTCTTGGTGAGTCTAGCCAGATCGTCTGTCCTCGCTGTAGCGGTGAAGGCACTATCCGTGGTGTTGAGTCATTAGCCTTGTCTATCATGCGTTTGATGGAAGAAGAGGCAATGAAAGAAGGCACTGTTGAGGTAGTTACTGAAACTCCAGTTGCTGTAGCGACTTTCTTGCTAAATGAAAAGCGAAAGCCGCTTAGCCAAATACAAGAACGTCATGATATTCGCATCACGGTGCTACCCAACCACAACCTTGATACGCCGCATTACGAAATTACTCGATTGAAGGAAGAAACGGCTGAGGACTTACCAAAGTCTTATAATCGTCCTTTGAATCAACAGTCATTAGAGCAATCGTCTGCACATGATGAGCCAACTGTACAGCCTGCTGCTCAGCCAATAGTGTCTCAAGTACGTCCGGCAACTCCTGCCCCTGTTGCGGTCAAGAAAGGCTTTATCGCGCGTTTGATGGGCTCATTATTTGGTGCGAGTAAAGAAACTGAAACTAAACAAGAAAGGCCTGCGCGTAAGAGTCCTGATAAGCGCCGTTCTAATAGCAAGCCTAACCAGAAAAATACTGCCCGTAACCAGCAAACTAAAAACACTGCAAATCAGGGTAAAAAACCAAACCCAAATCAGAATAAGCAGCAAAACAAAAAGGGCCCGGTAAAAAGACAGCAAAATGCTGCTAACAAACCTAATCAGGCTAATAAGGCCAAAGATGCGGGTAAAGTAGATGGAGCGACTGAGAACAAAGCGCCTAATAGTCGTACACGTCAAAACAAAGATAAAAAAACTAACAATCGAAACCAGAAGCCTCGTGAATCGAAAGTCGAAACACCTGTAGCGGTTGAGA
>CALKXC010000249.1 GCA_938004025.1 uncultured Leucothrix sp.
ATGGCCATCGCCAAGAAACTCTTTTTAAACATATCAACTCTCTCTTTAACTATAAATGATCAAGATTGGTGTTTTTTAAGCATTTATTACTTATTGTTAAAATTTTGCTTAATGGTGTATTAACTAGGGTTTGAGTAAAAAAGTACATAGCGTAGGGCGACATTGAGGGTGGAAACTATAACTTTAGGCGCCATTTTATATGTAAAAATATAATATGATTGATAATTAATCTTAGTTGAGCATTTATTGTCTTAAAGGTTTCGGTAATGTTGTGAGGATCAATTAAAGCTGAGAGAATAAAAACAGAGAGGGTTTAAAAAGAGGAATAGGAAATGAGTCATGAAAGTGCAGGCAAAGTACCTGCCTGGTTTTGGGTTGTTAGTTTACTCGCCTTGGCTTGGTATCTATTTGGCGTTTTTCAGTTTTACACCTCCGTCACCATGTCAGCTGCAAGTTTAGCCCCGATGGTAAAATCAGGACAGATAACACAAGTCTATGCAGATTTTATCTTAGCGATGCCAATCTCTGTGAAAGTTCTGTTCGGAACAGCAACAATAGGTGGCACATTGGCAAGTCTCTTTCTGTTGCTTCGTAAGCAGGGCGCAAAGTCGCTGTTTATCATTTCCCTGTTTGGAGCAATATTGATGTATGTACTGCTTTACGGTTTTGGTAAAGATCTAAGAATTATCCCATCATCTGACTTCATCATTGCGAGTGTCGTCATGATAGTGACTTTCTTGATGATTCTGTTTTCAGGAAGGATGATTAAACGTGGGATTTTAAATCGCTAATTTAATCGCAAAATAAATCGCAAAATAAATTGCTAATTAAAGCGGCTTACTAGGCATTCTTAACAACAGATGGGAGTTGGATAACCTCCAAAAAGTGAGGCGCTAATATAATTAACGCCTTACTTCGTAACTCACTTTGGCCATTTGCAAACGCTCTTGTTAGACCGGCGCAAGTTTTGTTTAACGGAAAGTAATCGTCACTTTACCTGAGCCGTTTCCACCGCGACCATCCGGTACACCATAATAGAAAACATCAGTCCCAGTAGCGGTTGATAAAGAGGTATATCGAACCCAATTGAGAAGGCCATTCTCATCAGCTACTTTTGTTGTCGATCCCTGTGAGCCACTGGTTACTTGATCCAAACTAAGGGTGTCGCCATCGGCATCCGTATCGTTTTCAAGTACTTTAATAACGATGGACTCGCCAGCCGAAATAGTAACAAATTCATTTCGAACCACTGGATTGTTAAGATTTGGGTCGTTAGGGTCACGCACACCGATTGTCACTGATGTAGAGTCAGTACCACCTCGATCATCTGTAACGGTGTAGCGGAAAGTATCACTAGCTGTTGTGCTAGGTGGGGTATAAAGCACTCTGCCATTAACCAGCCTTACAGAACCAGACCTTGCAGGCTCAACGATTTGAACTCTTAAATTATCGTTATTTGCATCGGTATCATTTGCTAATACATCAATTTCAAACTCAGGTGCATTAATGGTTGAGCTAAGGCTATCTTCAACAGCATCGGGTGGTAAGTTGTCGCCACCATTATTCGTGTCGTTTACGGTGATGGTTACTTTTGCTGAGTTGGTGCGGCCGATAGAATCTTTTATCGAGTACCAAAACACATCCGTTCCGACAAAATTGACAGGTGCGTTGTATATCACGCTTGAAGTGTTGTTCAACGTGCGGCCGCCTTTTTGGCTATAGGTATAAAGCGTTTGAAAGCTTAGGCCTGAGCCTGTGTCATTTGAAAAAACATTCAACGTATTATTTGATGTGTTTTTGTCAACAGTGTAGGTGTCAGAACTAGCCGTTGGATATGGGCCTGCATTATTACCATTGGTAACCGCTACGGTCACTTTCGCTGCATTTTTACGGCCTTGGTTGTCAGTGATTTGGTACCAGAACACATCAGAGCCTGTCGCCCTTGCTGATGGCGTATAAGATATCTGGTTGGTACCTATAATACTTTGCCTGCTGCCTTGAGTGCTGTAGTCATTGACCGCAGTAATCTTCAAGCCGTTACCCGTGTCATTGACTAGTGGATAAATATCGAGCGGTATACCTGAGGGGGTTGTGAGGTTGTCATTGCCTGCTGTCGGGTAAGGATCTGTCACAGGAGGGTCCCCGACGGTGACTTTAATGTGCGCACCCGTTTTGACGCCATTCGAGTCAATAATGCTGTACCAGAATCGAGTGGTTCCGGTGTAGCCTGTTGGCGGTGTATAGGTGACTGTACTGCCAGTAAAATTGGTGGTTCCACTGTTGGGAGATTCGGGCTGAGTTGCCCATCTAATATAAATATACGACCCATTATCAGCCGTATCGTTTTGCATCGGCTTAACGGTGATAGGTTGATTGACTGGGGTGGTGTAATTATCAGCATTAGCCTTTGGTGCCGCTAACAATTTTGGGCTAAGAAACGCTGAGAAAATTAGCCCAGCACAGAGGGGGATTCTTGTTTTTACGGATTGGTTATTTTTTTTGGTGAACAGGGGCATGAGTAAAGCTTCCTTTTCTTTCAGGCAGGAAAAATTGCTAACGATCCATCGATAGCGTAAGTATCTTTCAGGGGAGTAGCTGATAGACATTTTCATTATCCCGACTAACGCCGAATATCGCTTAACCTTTCATCTGCTTTACTAGCCCACAAAGCGCTTCATCAATTTAAATCAACCGTTGGTTCCTAGGGCTAAATCTAACAGTCGTTTTAACTCAAGCCGGTTCTGTTCAGACATGTGCGCTAGTTGCTCTTTCTCTAAAGCTTCCATAGAGGTGTGAACCGATTCTACAAGCTCAATACCAATGTCAGTTAATCTTGCTCTGACAACCCGACGATTTGTCGCATCTCGTTCGCGAACCAGCCAACCTTTATCCGCCATACGATCTAACAAGCGCGTTACATCAGGCACTCGAGTGACTAAATGTTTGCCAATTTCACCGCTAGGTATACCGCTATCATCGGTGTCGTGGACATAGATTACTTTAAGCGCAGAGTGCTGTAGGGCGGTCATTCCCCAGATGGAAAGCAGCTTGTTGATTGCGGTTAAGGTCTTGTCACTGTAACTGACAGTCCCCCTGAAAATGTCCGCTTCTATAGATGAGATTGCGATTTCTGCTTTACGTTTGTGGTTTCCTGGCATATACTTGTTATAACAACTATTGTGATAACCTTCAATTATACGCTGCGAAGGTCACAAGTTCTAATACTAAAGAGGTTCTCAAGATGATTAATCAATCACGTCGTACATTATTAAAAGGCATGGGTTACGGCATGGCCGCGTTAGCAACAGGTGGAGCGGCATCAACTGCGATGGCAGCTACAGCAACCAGCGCTTCGGGAGCAGCTGCTAATCAATCACTACAATTTGTAATGCCAAGCTGCGATATCACGATATATCTACAGCAAACGGTGGGCAAAGAAATTGTTTCTTTGATGAATCTTACTGATCAGGCTGTGACTCTCGATAGTATAAAGCCTGTTGGTTTGCACCATGTTAATGGTTCATTAGTGGTAAAACTAAACAACGTTACCGATGGTAAATTAGTGCTACAGCCGGGTGAGCGTTTAGCTTTTGAAGTGGAAGCAACCAGCCATAACCCTGATAAAGAGCTAGGTATTCCGAATGTGTTGGCTGGTTATGTTAACATTACGTCGGATCATCCTGCTTTTAACGGCAAAATTCCTGTGACGGTGTTTGATTCGCAAGTTGCGTAACTGAAAGAAATTGATCTGGTTTATTGCGTAGGCCAATCAGTCCGCTGGGGTGTGTTGATGGAGAATCCCCTAATAACCCATCAACACAGTCCCTTATTTAGTCTTCGCAGTAGCGTAGACCTTCTCTAAGTTCTTCGTACATTAAATAATCCGTTTCGATCATGCCGAGGGATTCATAAGTTTTTTGTGCTTTAACGTTGTCTTTCTCGACATATAAACGATAGCCACAAACAGATTCGTCACTGCTAGATAGTGACTTAACTTCTTCATATAGTCCGCGATAGATGCCTTGGCGGCGATACTCATCGCGCACATACACACTCTGTACCCACCAAACAACACCGTTTCTCCAGTCACTCCATTCTGTTGTAATCATTAGCGACCCTGCGATTTCCCCCTCTTTTTCTGCGACTAAATAGAAGCCGTGACTTGGGTTAGCGATCATCGTTTTGACGCCCGTTAAGATCACTTCTGGGATTAGTTTTTTGTGCTCAGTTTCAAATGCCATCAGACGGTTAAATTCTGCGATTGATTCTGCGTCTTCAGCGGTGGCTTGGCGTATGGTGAATGCTGTATTGCTCATAAGTAAGTAATCATCGTTTGAGAGTGGAGATATTAGTCAAACGAGTCTATAGAAGAATTGTTTTTGTGAACAGTCTGTAAAAGCTAACAAACCGCGGTACTTAGAGTTGTATTCAATGTCATTTCAGGCAAATAATAGCCTTAAATTAATCGGCAAAGCATGTGCCCTAAATTCAGGATTAAAGTATGGATGTTGCAGGAAAAACGTTTGTAGTCACCGGTGCCGCTCGTGGCTTAGGTTTAGCAATTACCCAATCGCTAGCGTCACAAAACGCTAATGTCATGATGGCAGATATGGACGAGGCTGCTTTAAACGAGGCGTTGGGGTCACTGCCTGAAAATACCGGCAAGCAAGCCGTTATCGCTGCGAATGTGACTAATGAAACGGATGTCAAAGCACTCTTCGATGCCGCAGAATCTCAACTTGGTTCAGTGTCAGGCCTAGTCAATAATGCGGGAATACTCCGTGACGGCATGTTGGTAAAAGTCAAAGAAGGCAAAGTAGTAGATCGCATGAGCCTTGACGTTTGGCAGTCGGTGATTGATGTGAACCTGACGGGTGTTTTCCTCTGTGGCCGCGAAGCTGCGGAGCGAATGATTGTCAGTGGCGAAAAAGGTGTCATTGTTAATATCTCCAGCATTAGTCGTGCGGGTAACGTAGGGCAGTCTAACTACGCAGCAGCCAAAGCGGGTGTCGTTGCCCTAACAACCACTTGGGCTAAAGAGCTGGCGCGTTATGGTATCCGCAGTGCGGCAATTGCACCGGGCGTGTTTGAAACCGAAATGGTTGCGTCAATGAAGCCTGAAGCTCGTGAACGCTTTGTTCAAATGATTCCTGCAAAGCGTACTGGCGCGGTAGAAGAGCTAGCGGATGCGGTGAATTTCATCGTAAAGAACGACTATTACACGGGTCGTGTTTTAGAACTGGATGGCGGGTTGAGGGTTTAATGATGTTACGTTGGGGTATTTTATCGACTGCTAAAATCGCGCGGGAACACGTTATTCCGATGCACCTAAAGGCTCGTGATAATTGTGTGACAACAATCGCCAGTCGCGATCCAGCTCGCGCTCAGGTGGTTGCCGATCAGTTTCAGATTCCACATGTGGCGGCTAATTATGAAGCGCTTTTGCAATCAGATCAGGTTGATGCTGTTTATATTCCGTTACCCACGTCACAACACGTTGAGTGGGCGATTCACGCGGCTAATGCGGGTAAGCATGTATTGGTTGAGAAGCCATTGGCGCTTAAAGCAGATGATATTTTGGAGGTGCAAGCCGCCGCAAAAGCCAATAATGTGATTGTCGCTGAAGCTTTCATGGTGCATTACCATCCTCAGTGGAAGCAGGTGCGAGATTGGTTGGAGCAGGGCGCTATCGGTCGCTTGCGTCATATCCATTCTGCCTTTAGCTATTACAATCGTGACCCTGGCAATATGCGTAATAAGCCTGAGCTTGGTGGGGGTGGTATCCCAGATATTGGGGTTTACCCCACCGTCACTGCGCGAACGGCAACAGGTCAGGAGCCTCTAAAAGTAAGAGCTGATGTGGAGATTGACTCAGAGTTTGGGGTGGATACCTACGCCAATATTCAATACGCGTTTGCTGACTTTGATATGACGTTTTATGTGTCGACAGTGATAGCGCAGCATCAATCTATGCGATTGCATGGCGAAGACGGTTACATTCAAGTTGAAGCGCCGTTTAACGCTGAATTGTATGGTGATGTGAAGGTGAGCTTGTGGAACCAAAACCACACAGAAGTACAAACCGTTCGTTATGGTGCTAATGTAAATCAGTACCAATTACAGGCAGAGGCATTTGCTGATGCCGTGGCGAGTGGTGATGCTTCAGCATTATTTAGCTTGGATGATTCGATTGCTAATCAAAAAGCGTTGGATGCTATTTTGGCTTCAAATAAAACAGGTACTTGGGCTGAGGTTTGATGTTCAGCGTTTAGCACAGCCTCTTAAGTTCTTAAGGTAAATAGTGATGTCAGAGAAGATCTCAAACCCCATATTGACAGGTTTCAATCCTGATCCTTCAATTTTAAGAGTAGGGGATGACTACTACATCGCGACTTCGACTTTTGAGTGGTTTCCAAGCGTGCAAATATCACATTCGCGAGACCTAAATAACTGGGAAGTGGTCGCTAGGCCTTTGAATCGTTATTCGCAGCTTGATATGCGCGGTAACCCAAATTCTGGTGGTGTTTGGGCACCTTGTTTGAGTTTTCATGACGGTGTGTTTTACCTCATTTATTCCAATGTGAGGCGTTGGGCGAGCTGTTTTAAAGACGTTAATAACTATTTAGTCACTGCTGAAAATATCGATGGGCCTTGGTCTGAGCCTATTTTCATGAATAGCTCAGGGTTTGATCCTTCATTATTTCATGACGATGACGGCAGGAAATGGTTCGTTAATATGATCTGGGATCATCGAGATCAGAAGGTGAATTTCGGCGGCATCTTGCTGCAGGAATACGATCATTCCCAGCAAAAATTAGTTGGTGAAATACGCAATATCTTCAAAGGTACACCGCTAGGATTGGTGGAAGCACCGCACCTGTATAAACGCAATGGTTATTACTATTTACTGACCGCTGAAGGCGGCACTTTCATGAGTCATGCCGCTACGGTTTGTCGTTCTAAGGACATCTGGGGGCCGTATGAGCTTATGCCAGATAACCCCATGATTAGCAGCGCTAAAAACCCTAAGTTACGCCTTCAAAGTGCTGCCCATGGTTGCTTTGTCGAAAACGCTGATGGGAGCTGGTTGTTTGCGCACTTGTGTAGAAGACAATTTGATAATGGCCGCTCTATATTAGGGCGTGAAACAGCGCTGCAAAATATCGAGTGGGTAGATGGTTGGCCAAGGCTTACAAGTGGTGAGTCTGTACCTGCTGATGAGTTTACATCACCCCTTAAGCATTCTGAAAGCGTTAAAAAATCAGTTGTTTTAGATGACTTTGATAGTGAAGTCTTAGGGGTTGAATGGCAGTCCCCCAGAGTTGCACCGCAGCAAATTTCTAGCTTAACTGAGCGCCCAGGTTTTCTGCGTCTCTATGGTAAAGAAAGCATTGCCTCCCAATTTGAGCAAAGCTTAGTGGCGCGTCGGCAAGAGTCGTTTCATATTTCAGCCTCAACCCGCTTACAGTACTCACCACAAAATATTCAGCAACTAGCTGGTTTAGTGGCGTTCTACAACACAGATGCTTTTTATTACCTCTACGTTAC
>CALKXC010000250.1 GCA_938004025.1 uncultured Leucothrix sp.
AAGACGTCAATCAAGCACGTAACTGGTTTAACCGTGCAGCTAAGAAAGGCCTACCACGTGCTAAGAACGCACTGCAACAATTAGCTCAAATGGCTAGACAGTAAGCTCTATCAGTTTTGACCAATAAAAAAGCCTCTTTTCTGAGGCTTTTTTATTGGGGTGAGTAATTTCAATAGAAGTCGTTACCCCTAAGGATTTATTTTACTCAGCATCCGGCAGGCGATCTTGTAATATCATCAATTCAGCGGCATGCCGATAATTTAATTCCGTGTTTTCGATCAACGGGATTTCTCTTTTTCCCTCAAGAAAATCATTTAACACGCTCAACAAGGCTTTATTTTCAGTAGACTGCCAAGCGTCATTCGCTCCTAGCTTTGCCAACATTTCACCCACTCTTGCAGTTTCTTGTGTTTGAATGCCTTGCAGAACCATCGCGCAGAGCTGGCCATCACCTTCATTGTTTTGCCCGCCCTCAACACGAAACGCGACATATGCCTCAATCGCTCGTTGCCGAGCAACCTGTGATCCATCTGGATTATCGCTAGCGGCTTCAAGATCGCTTAATATTTTCCAAGTTTTCCAAGGCTCAGCATCATGACCAAACTGTTGTCCCAAGTTGCCAGCTTGTTCCAACACCATCAATGCTTCAGCAATATTACCTGCCTGACGTTGCGCGTCAGCCAGACGATTACCCGCAGCAACCTGACGATATTGATCGCCTGAGTCTTCAGCCGCTTTTAAAGCCTGACGATAATAGTCGACCGCTTCTGGGAAGTTTTCCTGTGTTTCACTCAAGCTGCCTAACTCTAGCAAACTACTGATTACGCCTGGCGCATTCCCCTGCGCTTGTAGCAGCGCCAATGCTGATTCAAGTGCTGACTTAGCACTGTCAAAGTCTTCATTCACACGATGCAACATGGCAATCTGGTGCCACACATTAACAGTCAAAACTACTTCATCTGAGGATTGAAAAATCTCTAAAGCACTTTCAAAACCACGTAAAGCATCGGCCGGTCTTTCCATCGCAGAATAGATTGAAGCACGTTGCGTTTGTGCAATACCTGAGCCACGCAAATCACCCACTGATTCAGCAACCTCAATGGCTTTGGAATAACTCACTTCCGCAGGAACCAGTTGACCTTGAGTAAACAAGCACTCGCCCTGCTCCATCAAACTAGCGACCAGATACAATCCAGCCGTTTTATCGTTTTCAACAGTCGGCTCCAATAAGGTCTGTGCCTGCTGCAAATACGTCAACGCTTGCTCACCAGAACCGCCAGCTTTCATCACTCGACCCAATAAGATATTCGATAAGGCAAGATCATTATTGGCGCCAACATAAGCAGTGCTTCCAGCTTCATGACACTGTTGAACTAAAGATTGGGCAGCACGAGAAGCGGGCTCTAACGAACCTTGCTTCAATAATTGCTCGACATTTTGGCGTTCCAAGTCAAATCTTACCGCACTCCAAGGACCTAAAAGCGAATCCGCATTTTTCATCCACTGCGTCAGCTCTTCTTTTTCAGCAGGCGCTTCTTGCTTGCTAATTAATTTTTCCATCCGCTTCAGCAACACCAGTACCTGCGGCGCATTTTCATTAACAAGGTTTGGCGCTTGTGCAATCTCACCCAAATACGCCATTAAGTTATCTCTTTCTAAAGTAGCTAACGCAACCGCCATCACGTTGTCTTCAAAATACTGCTGGTATAAGAAACCTAACAGCTGATCCATCGCTGCCAGCCAGTGCTGATAAGACACTTGACGCTCATCCTTGCCAACTGTAGTTCGTAAATGAGCAAGCAATGCATCATCTAGCTGATAGAAAGTGTATTGCTTTTCTTCAGCCAAACCAGCCGCTACCAAAGAGTCCATGTCAGACTTAGCCGCTTCAACCGACTCACTGCGCATAACATGGCTAACGACGACTAGATTCCCCCCACCTTGCAACACGGCCAACTTAGGCAGTGATTTTTGTAGGGAAGCAGAAAGTGACTGTATTGAGGATTGAAGTGCAGCGTTTGTCGACATGGTTGAAACCTAAAAAAGCAATAGGAGCGCATTATCAAGGGAGATGCTATCGCTTGCAATGAGGCTAATATTATTTATTCCACAAATAACAAAAATCATATTAAGATGTAGGCCTCATTTATTTAGGAGTTGCTATGAACATTCGCCCATTCATCCTCCCAGTGCTGGCTGCCTGCTGCGTAGCCACTCCAGCGATTGCCAAAGAGTGGCAAGACGACAAAACTTATAAGCTAACCATCCTTCACACCAACGACAACCACGGTCGTTTCTGGCACAACCGCCACGGTGAGTATGGAATGCCTGCACGATTTACGCTGATCAATGCGATCCGTAATCAGGTTGAAGCCGACGGTGGCAGCGTATTGGTTCTTTCAGGTGGAGACATCAACACAGGTGTTCCTGAGTCAGACCTTCAGGATGCAGAGCCTGACTTCAAAGGCATGAAGAAAATTGGTTACGATGCAATGGCATTGGGTAACCACGAGTTTGATAACTCTTTAGACGTACTACAAAAACAGATCGACTGGGCTAACTTCCCAATGCTATCTGCAAACATCTACGATAAAGCAACAGGCGAACGCAAGTTCCAAGCTTACGAGATGTTTGAAAAGCAAGGTATCAAGATTGCGGTTATCGGTCTAACAACTGAAGATACGGCAAAAATCGGTAACCCTGAGTTCATCGCGAGCATTGACTTCCGTGACCCTAAAGAAGAAGCGAAGAAGCTGATCGCTGAACTTAAAGAAACAGAGAAGCCAGATTTAATCTTCGCTGTGACTCACATGGGTCACTACGAAAACGGCCAACGTGGTGTTAACGCACCGGGTGATGTAGCACTTGCTCGTTACCTAAACGAAGGCGACCTAGACATGATCGTTGGTGGTCACTCTCAAGAGCCTGTATGTATGGAAGGCCCTAACGTTGCGAAGAAAAACTTCAAGCCGGGTGATGAGTGTAAACCAGACGTACAGAACGGTACCTACATTGTTCAAGCTCACGAGTGGGGCAAGTACGTAGGTCGTGCTGATTACGAATTCCGTAACGGCGAGC
>CALKXC010000251.1 GCA_938004025.1 uncultured Leucothrix sp.
CTCAACCTTGCCTGCATTGCTGGCTGTAACCCATTCAACGTCAATATCTTCAAATCCTTTCGGGAATGCGGAAAACAGTTTGGTATCGACTGAAGTGATTGAGTTGGGCGCTTTACAGTTAAACGACCAAGTCACGTCAACGTCAGAGTGAGTTTTTTCATCATCGTGATCTTTATGGTCGTCATGGCCTTTGTGATCATCGTGGTCATCGTGTTTTTCGGCTTTATGATCATCGTGGTCGTCATGATCGTCGTGACCACCATCCATCGGAGTGTCAATATCAGCTTTGTCAAAAGTACAATCCGCCGCAGCATTCATGCTGAACAGCGTGCCACCAAGCTCTAGCTTCTCAATCGCCTCATGCACTACTTCGCGCTGCTCAGCTGTTTTGGGTTGATGCTCAAAACCAAACACATTGGCAGCGGGAGTTTCAAGTGCAATCTCAAGGCCGCTATCGGTAGTTGCAACTGTTAAACGTGCTGCACCGTGCTCATGGCTACCGTGTTGGGTCATTTCATGCTTTTCAGCAACAGCCGCTTGAGTACTAACCAACAAACAAAATACGGGTAATAAATAATGAGAACTTTTCATGAGAAGTTAATACCTTTAAATTTTAATGAATAATTTTATCGTTACTGGACCGTGACCTGCGTTTCTTCAATGTGGCAGTCGTTACACACACAGCTCATTTCTAACTGGGGGCTAATCAAGTGAAAGCCGCGACTTTCCACCGTCTCTTCCAGTGCATCAATGGTCGGTTTAGGAATACTGATTTCTTCAACCTTATTGCACTCCCCACAAATTAAAAACTGTGGAACCGAATGTGAATGATCACAACTGATATGAGCACATGCCACGTATTTATTGGCGAGGTTTAGTTTGTGTATCAAATGTTCATCTTCAAGAAACTGCAAAATACGGTACATCGACATCGCAGGGATCGAGCTGCCCACTTCTTTGGCATACAATTCAATAAGATCGTAGGCAGACAGTGCTTTTTCAGAACGGATAAGATCAGACAATATCTGCTTGCGCTTCACAGTTAAACGCGAACCATGCGCTTTGCAGTGCTGTTCAGCATGCTCGATGATTCGTTCAACTTTATGAGAACGCTCAGCGGACAGGTCGTTTTCTTGCAAACATTCCATTTAAAATATCTCCAGCGTTTATCCAGAAAGGTATTACAGTGTCATACTAGTCAGGAAAACGGTCGATGTACATTGTCAATAACTATAATGGCAATCTTGAAATGTTACAACATATCTTTATCGAATTTATGGCTAGGTTAATCCCTAAAGAGTAAAAATAACTTTCTATGCTCAGGCGACACAATAAGCACTCCAGGCTCACCAAACGCAAAATAACTATTGGGTGATCTTAAGAGGGTATGAACGAGCTCGACATATTCTGGCTCAATGTCATCAACAAAATTCATGTCTTCAAGGGTACGATGCTTTAATGCTTTATTTTTTTCGAGCCACTTTGGTTTCGACTGATAGTCCCCATAAAAGCTGCATAACGAAATATCTTTACAATCGCCACCACGTACACGCCATTTTTTCTGATTATCTTTTACAGGTGTAGCCTGCCAATCTTTGAACATGCTTTGCTTAAAACCATCATAATCAGTGCTTAAGCGCTCTAGGTATTTCAACCCTTGCTCTTGAACGGACTTTGCCGTTTGATCTGACATACTGAACACAACAAACGCCTCATTAATACCTCGAGGCCCCACAAAATGTGTCCCATCAGCTTCGTAAATGACTTTCGTAGAAACGAATGATTTTAGTTCCTTCGGCACGTAAACCTTCCAACCAAAACCAAACAAGTCATACAACGCGATACAAATAAAAGGTATTGCTAATGCAACTAATATTTTTTTAGACTTTAAGAAACCCAACACTTGTTCACCATTATAGGATAACGCAATGGGAGATAACGTAGCTAACAATGGGTTAACTTAGTATGAAGATATGGATAAGTTAGGAAGTAATTAAGAATGGTGGAAGAGGCAATCATGGTGGCCGAAGGCAGAATCGAACTGCCGACACGCGGATTTTCAATCCGCTGCTCTACCAACTGAGCTATTCGGCCATGAAAGAGGCGCTATTAAACCGTTTTACCTAATCACTGTCAACAAGCAAGTTGGCTTTTTTTAATCTGAAATTCATTATTATCAAAGCAGCCGCATAAGCACTTAAGAAACCTCAAAATTTACGGTAAGCTACGCTTCTGAACTAACCATGCGGACAAACATGTTTCAGATTGCCCTTTACGAGCCCGAAATTCCACCCAACACTGGTAACATTATCCGTCTTTGTGCAAACACAGGCTGCAAGTTGCACCTTATCCATCCATTGGGTTTTAGCATGGAAACCAAACAGCTACGCCGCGCAGGCCTAGACTATCGTGACCTGATGAATGTGGTAGAACATGAATCTTGGGATCACTTTGCCGAAACTCATAAAGACAGTAGGATTTTGGCATTCAGCACCAAAGCGAAAGGCTTCTACACTGATATCAGCTATGAAGATAATGACATTCTGTTATTTGGCCCAGAAACACGTGGCTTACCAGAAACACTATTAAATGCTTTGCCTGAGAAACAGGTATTGAAAATGCCGATGCTAGCCTCTAGTCGCAGCTTAAATCTCTCAAATACTGTCGCGATTGCCGCTTATGAGGCATTACGTCAAACTAACTTTGCACAAATGCGGTAGTCTTGACCTATGCAATTAATTCGAGACATTTCTGGTGTTCAGCACCTTAAAGCAGGTTGCGTCGCCACCATCGGAAACTATGACGGACTACATTTAGGCCATCAGGTCATCTTGCGCCAATTAGAATCAGAAGCGGTTAAATATAATCTGCCAAAGGTTGTCATTAGCTTTGAGCCCCTGCCCTCTGAGTTTTTCACCGGCGATAAGGCACAGCGTGTCTATCCGTTTAGGGACAAAGCTAGGCTGCTTGAAGCCATGGGCATCGACTATTTTCTTTGTTTGCGTTTTGATCAAGCGATGGCGACCATGCCGCCTGCCGACTTCGTTGAACGCATCTTGTTTCAAGCGATGAATGTGAAATCCCTTATGGTCGGTGATGACTTTTGTTTTGGCAAAGACCGAAAAGGCGACTTTAACTTATTACAAAGCATGGGCAACGCACAGGGCATGCAGGTTCACAAGACCGACACCTACAACGATGATTCTGGGCGCATCAGCAGTACACGTATCCGTCAGCACCTAGCCAAAGGTGATTTAGACGGTGCCACACAATTATTAGGCAAGCCATTTTGCTTAAGTGGGCGTATACGCCACGGGGACAAACGCGGTCGCACGATCGGCTTTCCTACGGCAAATTTGCGTATTCAGGATAATATTGCCGCAGCGAATGGCGTGTATGCGGTTAAGGTGAATGGGCTTGGCAAAGCCACGCTAAATGGAGTGGCAAACTTGGGCAATCGGCCCACGGTGGATGGCACGGAGACACGGCTAGAAGTGAACATTTTTGACTTCGACGAATCAGTTTACGGTAAGCACATTATTGTTGAGCTTTGTGAATTCATTCGCCCTGAGAAAAAGTTTGAAAACTTTGCAGCGCTTACTGCACAGATACACAAAGATGCCATTCGTGCCGCTGAGTTGTTACAATCTGTCCAAAGATCATAAATATTAGGATAATAAAACAGACACTTGCTATCATTGCCCCTGAACAAGTGTAAAGATTCAGTAAATCCATTGGCAAATAAAGAAAACGGCTTTAAGGTCGACAACGTCAAATGCGGTTAAAAATAGGGTTCGATATCGAATGAGAAGATACCAAAAAGTCAGAGTATTAATCCAAAGCTGTATAGCTGCATTACTCATGCAGTCTGCGCAGGCAGAAGATTTATTTACTGTGTATCAGCATGCTAAAGAAAGTGATCCACAGATAAGCGCTGCAGAAGCCGGATACCTAGCGACACTGGAAAAAGGACCGCAAGCACTAGCTGACAGCAGAGCTAAACTGACACTCAGCGGTAGCGCGAGTTATCGCGGGGCTCGAAATTGGAGCGAATCCAGTAATAACAACACTTCCACAGTAAGTGGTAGTTACTCTTTAAACCTAAGCAAACCGCTGTACCGCCCACAAATTAAAGAAGCCATCATTCAAGCGAATATTCTGATCGCTCAATCTGAAGAATCGTTACTGGCTGAACAACAAAACCTAATTTTACGAGTTGCCGAGGCCTATTTCGGTTACTTGCAAGCTCGCGATGCAGCTGATTTATCTCGCGCAGAAGCGAATGCTATTAGCCGTCAAAACAAACAGATCGTTGCTTATTTTGAAGCAGGTCGCTCAGCGATTACCGATGTTAAAGAATCCCAAGCTAGAGATGCTGAGGCTAAAGCTAATGTTGTGGTGGCTGATCAAAATATTGAGCTAGCGCTTGAGAAAATCTTTAGCCTGACGGGGCGAGATTACAAAGTGCTTAGAGGAGCATCGCAACAAACCCCTCTAGTGGTACCACAACCAGATAACATCACGGCTTGGGCGAATGAAGCAGCCAACCGAAATAAAAATGTTATTTCCGCTCAATACAGCGTTGATATCGCACAAAAATCAGTCGATATCGCCAGAGCGGGGAAAAAGCCAACCGTAGACTTATTTGCTAGTCACGGAACCAGTGCCTCTCGAGCTAAAATGGGCGTCGATGCACAATCAGTTGATGCTGCACTTGGCGTACAGTTCAACATGACGCTTTATGATGCGGGCAAAGCTGATTCTGCAATTCGCGAAGCGCGCTACAACTTTCATAGAGCAATTCAGCAGGTCGAGGTACAGCGTCGTGCCGCCGTTCAGCAAACACGTAGCTACTTCCTCAATATTAAAACAGGGTTAACACAGATCGCGGCGTTACAACGCTCACTTCAGTCTAGCCAAACAGCTGCTAAAGCAACGCAAGAAGGGTTTCAGGCTGGAACAAGAACGGCAGTTGATGTGATACTTTCGCTACGTGAAACCTATCGCTCACAACGCAATTATGCATCTGCTAGATACGACTTTTTACTTAACACCATCCGTTTAAAGCAAGCAGCCGGTACTTTAAGTGAGAGAGATTTACAGACCTTATCTAGAATCTTAAATAAGTCCCGAACGACTCGTCAAAAACCTATTAAAAAATAACAAAGTAAACACATGCTAACTATTAAACGCCATAAAACAGTTCCTGTATTCATTAATGATGTCGTTGTTGGTGGTGACGCTCCGGTAGTCGTGCAATCGATGACCAATACAGACACAGCAGATGTCGTTAGGACCGTTAAACAAGTTGCGGAGCTTGCAAAAGCAGGGTCAGAGCTAGTTAGAATTACCGTTAATAATATCGAATCTGCTGAAGCCGTCCCCGAAATTAGAGAGCGCCTAGACAAAATTGGCTGCGATGTTCCTTTAGTTGGTGATTTTCATTTCAACGGGCATAAACTGTTAACCGCCGTTCCAGCCTGTGCTGAAGCATTGGGTAAGTTTCGCATTAATCCGGGCAACGTGGGCCGTGGCCGCAAACGTGACGAACAGTTTGAAAGCATGATTGAGTTTGCGTGTCGTTATGACAAAGCGGTTCGCATCGGTGTTAACTGGGGTTCATTAGATCAAGAGCTTCTAGCACGCATGCTTGATGAGAATGCAGCCTTAAGTAAGCCTCGTGACCTCATGGCCGTTCAACATGACGCACTGATTGAATCCGCGCTAGGTAGTGCCCGTAAAGCTGAAGAGTTTGGTTTAGCGCACGATAAAATTATTATTTCTTGCAAACTAAGTGGCGTTCAAGGACTGATACACACTTATAGAGACTTAGCCTCGCAATGTGACTACCCTTTGCATTTGGGCTTAACTGAAGCGGGCATGGGCAGCAAAGGCATCGTGGCTTCTACCGCAGCCCTTTCAGTGTTATTGCAAGAAGGCATCGGCGATACTCTTCGTATCTCACTAACGCCTGAGCCAGGTGCTCCGCGTGAAAAAGAAGTGGTAGTTGGCCAGGAGATATTACAAAGCATGGGAATACGCTCTTTTACTCCTCAGGTCGTTGCTTGCCCTGGCTGTGGAAGAACCTCAAGCGAATACTTCCAGCATCTAGCGGAAGACATCCAATCCTACCTCAGACATCAAATGCCCATTTGGAAACAAGATCACCCTGGCGTTGAAAGTATGTCGGTAGCCGTCATGGGTTGTGTTGTTAACGGACCGGGTGAAAGCAAGCACGCTAATATTGGAATCAGCTTGCCGGGTACGGGTGAAAAACCTGTCGCCCCCGTCTATGAAGATGGCAAGAAAACGGTCACCCTTAAAGGCGATAATATTGCTGAAGAGTTTCAAGTTTTAGTTAACAACTACGTAGCCCGCACTTATAAGACTGCTTGATCACTTTCTGATTTCCGTTATACGGTGTAGCCATTTATCCACAAATATGTGCTGCGCCGACTGTTTTTAGCTAAGCTAGTTATATACCTCGAAAAACGACAATAAAAAAGGTTAATAACAATGCCCCTGAAAATTAATCGTCTGAGCCTTCTATTGGCAGGCACGCTTATCTTACCTTCTGCTGCTTTGGCAGGAGAGAACTTTTCCTACGACTTTTATGAAGCTGAAATAACCTCAACGACTGAACACGGCGACTCCTATGTCAGTCTTGGTGCCAGCGGTTCTATGGAATTGAATAACGAACACTACATCACTGCGATGGTAAAAACTGACATTGGCGATGACGCCTCTGCGAATAAAATCGGTATTGGTATTGGGGCTTACAAATCAAGTTCTGAATCGACTGACTACTACTCGCGCGCCGGCTTTACTCACGGTAAGGATAATTGCTGCGGTTCCGCACAAACGTTGAGCGTAGGCTTTGGTGCTCGCCACCAACTTAGCGATGCAATCGAACTAACGGGCGGTATTGATTTATTGTTCTCAACAGCAGAAGAAAGCAGCGGCGTTAGCGGCAACATTTCTGCGCTTTACAACTTTGATGAAACCAAGCAGATTGGCGCTGGCGTTGAAAGTGATGGCGACAAAACTGAAGCACGCTTGTTTGCTCGCATGAAAATGCTTTAAAGTTAAACTAAGCACATAAGATTAAAGTGCCCCAACTCTGGGGCATTTGCATTTCTCCCGATTATTACAAAATACTCATTTCATTATTCTTACGATTACCTTTAGAATGCCTAGGTTAAAAATAATCTGGGACACCCTAAATGGACCCTATCGACCAGCTAGACAGTCTGGCAAAACGCATCTCTTCACTTATTCCAGAACCCATTCACGCCACACAAAAAGATATTGAGTCCAACTTACGTTCAGGACTAGAAACAGGCTTGCGCAAAATGAATTTAGTCACACGTGAGGAATTTGATGTCCAAACTGCTGTCCTACAACGTACTCGTGAGAAATTAGAACAATTAGAAAAGCGCGTTGCAGCGCTTGAGAATAACGATTCTGAATGACTAGTCTCCTTGTACCCCGGACTTATTCCAATTAATTTGCATTTATTTAGAACCTAATTATGAAAAAAATTATTGTCATTATGACTGCTGTATTGCTTAGCATGTCGCTAAGTAACCTGTCTTTCGCAGCTGCTGATCCCAATGTTGAACTCAAAGCGGCCTTTAAAGCAAAAAACTATCGCAAAGCTTTTCAAATCTCATCAGCCCACGCCAAGAAAGGCGACGCAGCGGGGCAATACATTCTTGGTCAACTGTACCTCAATGGCCAAGGCGTAAAGAAAAACCCCGGCATTGCTTATGGCTGGTTAAAGAAAGCAGCTGATCAACATCACCCAATGGCTCGCTTTGCACTCGGTACACTGTATGCGACTGGAACGGGCATTCGAAAGAATATGCAGCTAGCAAGGCAGCAGTTTAACCTTGCCTCTCAAAAAGGCGTGGCCGATGCGATGCGTAGCTTAGGCATCATGTATGAAAAAGGCGATGGTGTTCCAAAAAATATGGGCGCAGCAATCGGCTGGTATGAGAAAGCGGCTAACAAAGGCATGGTCGATGTTCAGATGATGTTAGCTGAACGTTACTTAAAAGGGATCGGCATCAAGCGCAACCCCGGAAAGGCCTTCGCTTATGCAACTAAAGCAGCCAAGGCAAATATTATCGACGCTAAGTATTTACTTGGATTAATGTACGCGAGTGGTCAAGGCACTAAAAAGAATCCACAGTTAGCATTCAGAAACATGAAGCTAGCTTCTGATAAGGGATTACCACAAGCTCAGTACAGCTTAGGTATTATGTACATTCAGGGTGTTGGCACTAAGAAGAACCCACAGATGGCATTCAAAATGTTCAATATGGCTGCTAGAAAAGGTATCCCATTAGCTCAGCACAACCTTGGTTT
>CALKXC010000252.1 GCA_938004025.1 uncultured Leucothrix sp.
CAGTGAAGACCTAGTGATCAAAAAGTTGAAGTTTTTGGATGTGCTAGAAGAGAAAATGAATGAGGAAGATCCACAATCTCACCAAGAACGCGTGGATATTGAATTCACTCTAATGACTGGGGAAGTTTCGAAGCTAATCCCAGATCTAAATAAACAGTTTAATAACTAAATTTATCCAGACGTAAAAAAGCCGGGTTATTACACCCGGCTTTTTCGTATCTAAATAACTCAATTTATAAATTTGAACTAAAACGCTTTGGTTAGTTAAAATTTAAGCAGACACTTGAGCCTTCTCAGGCTCTATTCCAAGCTTAGCAAACAATTGCTGATCTTGACTTTCTTCAGGGTTATCAGTGGTTAGAAGACGATCACCATAAAACATCGAGTTAGCACCTGCAAAAAAGCATAATGCCTGTGTTTGCTCATTCATGTCAGTTCTTCCGGCAGATAGTCGTACATATGACTTGGGCATTAAAATTCTGGCTACTGCGACCGTGCGAATAAATTCAAAGGCATCTAACTTATCAATACCATCTAGTGGAGTGCCTTTAACCTGAACAAGGTCGTTAATCGGAACAGATCCGGGGTGCTCTGGTAAGTTGGCTAATTGCTGCAGTAAGCGAGCTCTATCGCGACGAGTCTCACCCATCCCAAGTATGCCACCAGAACAGACATTTATTCCCGCATCACGAACATGAGAAAGCGTATCGATGCGATCTTGGTAAGTCCTAGTGGTAATCACACTGCCATAAAACTCAGGCGATGTATCAAGATTATGGTTATAGTAATCCAATCCTGCGTCTTTTAAACGGCTAGCTTGTTCTTGCTTCAACATTCCGAGCGTTACACATGTTTCCATCCCCATAGCTTTGACTTCAGTCACCATATCGATGACTTTATCTAAACTCTTATCCGTTGGGTTACGCCACGCAGCCCCCATGCAGAAACGGGTAGCTCCATTAGCTTTTGCTTCAGCGGCTGCGCTTTTTACAGCTTCCAGTTCAAGTAAACGCTCACGCTCTAAACCCGTGTCGTTGATTGAACTTTGAGAACAGTATGAGCAATCCTCAGGACAAGCACCTGTTTTTATACTAAGAAGAGTACTTATCTGTACTTCATTAACTTTAAAATTATCACGATGCAATTGGTGCGCTCGAAATACTAAATCGTTAAATGGAAGACTAAACAAAGCCTCTACTTCATCAATTGACCAATCGGTACGTAGTTCACTCATGCTTTTCCCTCAAAAAAAGTAATGTATAAATATTAAAGTGAAACAATAATAGTAACAATATTAGGCGCTTAATATGGTCATGTGTTCGCAATAAACAATAGCCATAATCAGCTATGCTAAACCTAAAAAACAGGCATAAAAAAAGCCGAGATTATACTCAGCTTTTTTAACAAACGTTCAGCTATTTAAGCAGCGTCAACTTCTGGCCTATCAACGAACTCGATGTAAGCCATAGGAGCATTATCACCCGCTCTAAATCCACACTTGATGATACGCAAGTAACCACCTGGACGAGAAGCGTAACGCGGACCTAACTCGTTGAACAATATTCCAACGGTAGCGTCATCACGTAATCTTGCAAAAACAGTTCTACGGTTGTGTACAGAATCAGTTTTTGAACGAGTTACTAACGGCTCAACAACTCTACGTAGCTCTTTCGCTTTAGCAACTGTCGTCTTAATGCCACCATTAAGAATTACTGCATTTGAAAGACTCTGCAAAGTCGCCTTACGGTGACTACTATTACGGCTTAACTGACGGCCTATTTTACGATGACGCATTTTCTACATCCTTACTAAATACTGAACTAAGCCAAGAGGCAATTATTTATCGATAGTTGATGGCGGCCAATTTTCAAGCCGTGCACCTAACGTTAAACCGTGAGATGCAAGCACATCCTTAATTTCAGTTAATGATTTCTTACCCAAGTTAGGCGTCTTCAATAACTCATTTTCTGTTTTCTGTACAAGATCACCAATGTAGTAGACCTGCTCTGCCTTTAGACAGTTAGCTGAACGAACAGTCAACTCAAGATCGTCAACCGGGCGCAGTAATACTGGATCAACTTCTGGCTCTGGCTCAACATCAGGCTCAGGCTCAGCAATTGTTAGATCAAAGAACACTGCTAGTTGCTCATGAAGAATAGTCGCAGCACGACTAATCGTCTCTTGAGGGCCAACAGAACCATCTGTTTCCAACTCAATGATCAACTTATCCATGTCGGTGCGTTGCTCAACTCGAGCACTATCAACACTGTAAGCAACGCGAATAACAGGACTAAAGCTCGCATCAAGTACTAAAGTACCCAAAGGTAACTCTTCAGCATCAGGACCACGTCTTACACTGGCAGGCTGGTAACCCCTTCCCCGTGCAATTGTGATGCTCATATCCAATTCGACATCTGATGTAATGGTAGCAATCAAATGATCAGGATCAATAAGCTCAACATCGTGATCAAGCCTGATGTCTGCAGCAGTTACAGGTCCAGGGCCACGCTTGCGAAGCTCTAGAGTAACACTGTCTTTTTCGTTCAAGCGTACAGAAAGATCTTTAAGGTTAAGAAGAATCTCTACTACATCTTCTTTAACACCCTCAATTGCTGTGTACTCATGGTCAACGCCAGTAATTTTGACTTCTGTAACGGCACAGCCAGAAATAGAAGACAAAAGAATCCTGCGAAGCGCATTCCCCAAAGTGTGGCCGAAGCCACGCTCTAAAGGCTCAAGAACAATCTTCGATGTTCTTCCGTTAACTTCACTAACCTGAATATTTCTAGGTTTGAGTAAATCTGTTGCAGTAGACACTATAACAATTCCTCTTTAAATTCTAAGTAACAAACACGCAATATAAAAACGTTAACAATTACTTAGAGTAAAGTTCTACGATCAGAGATTCGTTGATTTCAGAAGAAAGTTCGTCACGCTCAGGAACCGTCTTGAAAGTGCCTTCTAATTTCTTAGCATCAACTTCAACCCAACCAGCAATACCCATTTGCTCAGCAACAGCCATAGCATCTTGGATTCGAGTCTGTTTTTTAGCTTTTTCGCGAACAGAAACTACGTCACCCGC
>CALKXC010000253.1 GCA_938004025.1 uncultured Leucothrix sp.
ATCTCGAACTCAGTAGTGAAAAGTGTCATCGCCGATGATAGTGTGGGGTTTCCCCATGTGAAAGTAGGTCATTACCAGGTTTTTATCTAAGACCCCGATACGGACTCCTGTCTGATCGGGGTTTTTTTATGCTTGGAATAATGCCTTAATCGCTGGTGTAATCCGATAAGTTGATGGGTCACAGCGTAATAGTAAGAACGAGAAATAGCGCCTAAATGAAGAAAGGGAAGCACTAATTAGACTACGTGTCCGCAAGGAAACTGGCATAAAAAAAGCGCCACGAGTGCGCTTTCTCTGACAGTAAATCCGTTACTTAACCAGATTATACTTTCGAAGCAAGATCTCACTAGGGCAGAAGCCAGTGAAAGCCGATTGAACGGTGAGGATTCCAACAAGAATGGGTAACCAAACAAACCCATGACCGAAAATACTCATTAAAATAACGCTTAGTAAAACCATGAAACCTGAAAATGCAGTAACGGCGTTACCCATCGTAATATTTTCAAACATAATACTTTTAGACATAACATATCTCCTTATTATCGTTTATCGATATCAACGTACTCTCGTGTTTCGGCTCCAAGATAAAGCTGTCTTGGTCTACCTATTCTAAAGTCGTCATCTTCAATCATCTCATTCCAGTGAGAAATCCAGCCTACAGTTCTCGCCATAGCGAAGATAACTGTAAACATATTTAACGGAATGCCCATGGCTAACAAAATTATACCAGAATAGAAGTCTACATTTGGATATAGATTTCTTGAAACAAAATACTCATCTGATAATGCGATTTTTTCTAACTCAACCGCAGTGTCAAAAAGCGCTTGATACTTATTATTAGTGCCAAGCTCTGCGAGCAGGTTCATACAGGTCTTACGGATAATGACGGCTCGAGGATCAAAGTTCTTATAAACGCGGTGTCCAAAGCCCATTAATCGGAATCTATCGGATTTATCTTTAGCGCGTGCCACGTAGTGAGCAACATCATTATCAGAATCAACGATATCTTGAAGCATTCGAATAACGGCTTCGTTGGCGCCACCGTGAGCAGGCCCCCACAAAGAAGCAATACCTGCAGACAAAGCTGCAAAAGGATTTGCACCAGAGCTACCGGCTAAGCGCACAGTAGAAGTCGACGCATTTTGCTCATGGTCTGCGTGAAGGATTAGCAGTAGATCAAGTGCTTTTACAAAAAGCGGATCCGGTGTGTACTCTTCAGTAGGCATTGAGAACATCATGTGAAGAAAGTTTGCTGAAAAAGACAAAGAGTTCTTCGGATAAACCATGGGCTGGCCGTTAGTATAACGATAACTCCAAGCAGCAATCGTTGGCATCTTAGCAATCAATCGATGCGCTGTGATCATTCTATGCTTAGGATCATGGATATCTTCCCCATGATGATAAAATGCTGACAATGCACCAACAACGCCTACCATAGTCGCCATTGGGTGCGCGTCACGGCGGAATCCACTGTAAAAGCGTTTCACTGCCTCATGAAGCATTGTATGCGTGGTTATAATGTCATCGAATTCATCGAGTTGATCTTTATCAGGAAGGTCACCATGAAATAACAAGTAACAGACTTCGATAAAACTACTTTTTTCAGCGAGCTGCTCAATAGGATAGCCGCGATATTCAAGCACTCCTTTAGCGCCATCTAAATAGGTGATATTACTGTGACAGCTCGCCGTAGCAACAAAACCTGGATCATAAGTAAAATACCCGAGTTCTTTAGGGAGGCTACTGATATCAATGGTTGGACTTCCGCAAGTGGGTCGCAGGATTGGAAGCTCGACCTGCTTACCTGTGGCATTATCTGTCAATGTTACAGTATCGTTCTTGCTCATTTAGACTCCTGAGTGGTTAGTTACTTGGTTAATCTATCAGCGAATAGTGCGATGCAGGGGTTATTGTTATTACGAAAGTTTGCATGACTCAGACGTGATAATTTTGAATCGGGGTATTATAATTGAAAATGACTGCTAAAACGCAATTATCGATGATTTCATAGTTGTTATTAATTTAAACTTACCCAGTTCAAATATATTTTCACCGACGTTATGACTATCTCTGCTTAGCTTTTAAAACGGCCATGCATCAAAAAATTAAGGAACCTATGCCTGAGAAATGGTGGGAAATTAAATCATTAACTGCAATGTCTAATGAGGAATGGGAACAGATTTGTGATCGCTGTGGCAAATGTTGCTTAATCAAGCTACAAGATGAAGAAGAGGACGGCGGTGAAGTTTACTATACCGATGTCGCCTGTCATTTGTTTGATGGTGACAAGTGTCAATGTGCCGATTATAAAAACCGCCTGCTACGCGTGCCTGATTGTGTTCAATTAGAGCCTGGGAATCTTGAAGCTTTGAATTGGATGCCCCCCAGTTGTAGCTATCGACGGTTACAGCAAGGTTTGAGTTTGCCAAGTTGGCACCATTTAGTATCTAATGATAAAAATACTGTTCATACCACAGGGAATTCTGTGATGAAACGGGTCATATTTGAACGTGATTTAACTGACGAAGATTTAGAGGATCGGATTGTAGAATGGCCACTAAAAATAACGAATTAACAGAAATACGTTTAGATAAATGGCTGTGGGCTTCACGCTTTTTTAAAACACGAGCCATAGCTGTTGAGTCTATTAATGGCGGAAGAGTGCACCTTAATGGGGGCAGGGTTAAACCTGCTCGAATGATTCGGTTGAATGACGAGCTAAAGATTACTCGAGGAACAGACCGTTACCACGTATTTGTCAAAGGGTTGAATGATAAGCGTCGACCAGCCAAAGAAGCGGTTCTAATGTATGAAGAAAGTGAAGAAAGTATTCAAGAAAGAGAAGCGGCACACGAGTTGAATCGCTTGCAGTCGGCCAATATAAAACAGCCGACTCACAAACCAAACAAACGCGAACGACGAATAATGGATAAATTTAAAGGAAGATCATAAGTTTCATTAACTGAGATATTGACCTTACGATGCTGAGGTCTTAAGCTTGTTAATAGGCGCCGATTTGATTCAGCTTGCGGGCGCTAAATAAATGCCGCTAAAGAGGGCGTCTGCCTGCTTTAGTCCTATATTGCGGGTTTTTTTATGCC
>CALKXC010000254.1 GCA_938004025.1 uncultured Leucothrix sp.
GTTGTGCTGGCTAACTGCAGTATTGAGGTTTTGCTCAATACCAGGAAGCAAAGCTGTCTTAACGTTAGCAAAGTAAGGGAATACCAACGTCTTATATTTTGTGATCTTGCTTAAATCAAGAAGGTCATCTTCGTTTAGTAAATCATAAGGAATACCAGCCATCATCGCTTGGGATTGAACGCTCATAAACAACTGTGCATAAGCTTTCTTATCAAAGAATTTAGCTTCGGTTGTTTCAGAGTAAACAATCGCGAGTGGAGCCGAGTTTTGGGTACGCTTAAGAACGTAATTGTTACTATGAGGCCAGTAGGCTCTTGGCATATAACTGTTATTGTTTACATCAAGTAAGATGTTTATGCCGTCACCAGTAGGGTTTCCTATCATACTTTCAGGAATTTCAAACTCAGTGATTGAGCCGTTTGCACCGTCTGACCTCGTGGCATATTCAATACCACCATTTAAGAAAGTTTGACCCGCTCCACCTTTGTAAAGGTAAGGTACATTATCGCTATAAAAGTTGATGTTGTATTCGGCACCACCGGCAAAGCCCCAGATTTGATGACCTGTTGATGTGTTTTGATCTGTGTTAAGCCAAAAAGTTGTGTTGGCTGCAATCGTACGATTGAAGTCATGCAATAAAAATTTGTACTTACTGTCTTCGTAACGACCGTAAAACTCCGCTCCATCAACTGAATTAGAAGCATCAAGGTCTAGTCTATCGTTAAAATTCCAGTCTGATTTCTTACCATCAATTTGAATTCCACCAGAATTAAAAATTGTCTGTTTGGCGATCACATAATTGTTTTCATGAGGCCAGTAACTAGCCGGAAGAAAAACTGAGTTATTAACGTCAATCAGCATGTTAATGCCGTCGCCAGAGGGCGTACCTATTAGGTTCTCAGGAACCTCAAGCTCTAATACAGAGCCACTACCGCTAGCGACAATTTTGTGATTCAGTGGGCCAGAAACCAGCGTTTGCCCATCAGCGTCTTTGTATAAGTAAGGCTTGCCATCAGCAGCGATATTTACATTAAACTCAGCTCCTCCTGCATATCCCCAAATCTTATATCCAGTGTTTGAGTTTTGGTCGGTGTTTAACCAAAAAGTTGTTCTAGTTGAAATACTGCCGTTTAATCTTTTGAGTAGGATCTTATAAGCATTATTCTCATATCGACCCGATAACTCGTAACCCGCTACAGGTGTTCGAGGTGGAAGTTCAAGTCGGTCCTCTGGGGTCCAGTCTGAAGTATTGCCATCGATGACAATGGGGGCTGCACTTACAAACGGAATCAGCAATAAGCTGGCAAGCGTTAAAGCAAGCTTAGTAATATAATTCGTGGGTGTCATTGTTAAAGTCTCTGTTTCTAATATGGATCAGGGGTATGACTGCAATCCTTGTTATTGAGACATTAAATAGCGAGAGTGAATGATAGAGTATCTGTGCGATGCTCAACGGTTGTAAATCTAGGATAGGGGACTGCTGCTAATTTAGGAATGATTAATTTATTGTCTTGTTTTTTATTATTTTTTGATTAACGCTGGAGCATAAAAGTGAAGTATTCAAGACGCTCAATCTTATTGCTTAAAATATACATTCCGAAGAGCGTGGTCACGAATATCGCGATAGCAAAACCATAACCATAAAAAGCTGGGCCCAAAACAATCGTAACTAGCGACAGAAGTGTATTTAAAGCGAACAGTCCAAAGCTCATCCAGAAAGCTTCCTTCAAAAAGTTGAAGTAGAAGAATATATTTAAGGTTGCCAAAAATAATACCTGAACGGCAGTTGCTAATAAGTCGATATAATAGAGATGAACATAGAGTGGTGAGAGATCAAGCCACTTTATAATGTCTTCTGCCATGACAAAAAATAGAAGGACGGTGACGCCTTGGACCTTTATTATCTCTAGGTATGCGCCTCTTATGCTTTGAGTCATCTTCTCCCTTTCAGACTCAATAACACCTAAGGTAGCGCCCTCATTTACCGCTGAGTAATAGTTCTGATAATGATGTACAAAATCAGTTTCTACCCGCAATAAAAAACTGGCCATACCGGGAATAATCGATAAGTACGCAAGAAATATCGGCAGGTCATAAATTATCGAAGCTCTTAACACCTCATTTACATCATCCGATGTTGCTGGGGTAAACCAGAAAATCCATTTATCAACCCAAACACCCATGTTAAAAAAGACGCCGATAAGAATCAGTATTGGATAGATGTTTTTTAGTTTAAGAAAGTCAAAACGTAATATTTGCTCAGCAGAGTATTCTTGGAAAATCATGATGAGCATCGATACTAGAAGTACTGTATGGCCAATCAGAACTGATAGTAATAGTCCCTCAGTCCCAGCCGACTGAAAAATGCTTGATAGCACAACGATACTTAAATAACTGACTAAGAAAATTACCAGTATCGTTTTATAACGCTTCATTCCTGCCACAAAAATGACAGCTAACCAAACATTGCAGAGCAGCACAAAGTTCATCAGCATGAGGGTGCAATATAAAAAATTAAGCTCTAGGAAAAATAATAACCAACAGGCTATACCTATAAGACCGCTAACAACCGTGGATAAGCCTATGGCCCCTAGGAAGTTAGGTAAGATCAGTGCGTCATTTTTTTGATAAAGTTGGTCAGCCATGAAGCGGGTAAAAACTAGCTGTAACAAACTGCTCAGCACCAGTGAAAAGGACATAAGCCAGGTTACTGACACTAGAAACTCACCAAGCCATGTGTGGGTTTCACCTCTGTTGCTAAGGCTCATTGCGCCAACTAGCATAATTCCAAGAATAGATAGCACCCAAGGGCCAGAACTAATTGCTCCCGCGTAGGCGTAGGTTTTCAGCAGGCCAAACCAGCTGTCATCCCTCAACATTTTCTTTAGTTCAAACCCTATTCCGGCCATGAGCCAATACCTGTTTGTAGAGTTGAAGGTAGTTATTCAAAAA
>CALKXC010000255.1 GCA_938004025.1 uncultured Leucothrix sp.
ACTCACACCACGACACCAAGCTTTATGGTTGATGTAAGACGAGGACCATCTTAATCCTTTCTCAGCACAACTTTGTGCTACGTTTCCGATCTGTTGTTTTACAGCTGTCTTTGCGTATGTATCACAAAAGCGACTATCAGCTGCTTGTAGCGCCGAACTTTGACAAAAAACTAGAGCGAGAAGCGGAACAAGATATGATTTCATGAGTGAGCCTTTGCATTTACCTACTCTAATGACTACGCCAGTTTACCTATAGTTCCCAATAGCATGCAGTAATTACTCGTGGGGTGGGCGTTTTCAGCACAATATAGGAAATTTTATTCTCAAACGCCTCTGGTAGATCATCGCTAAGACGCTTGTTTGTTCTTAATGTAATCTGTTGCTTAGTCACATCTAAAGCAACGATTGATACATCGGTAAAATCAAAATACTCACCAACGGAGTTAAAAGCTGCCTTGAAAAAGCTCTCTTTTGCTGAGAATAGGAGGGTAAATATTTCAGGCTCTGAAATGCCCCTAAACCCTTGTTTAAACAATAGGGTTTCTTTGTGACTCAAGACAGTTGAAGAAATTTGTTTTCGAAGGTCGCATGCTATGGTTTCTTGAATATCTATTCCTAAACCAGCAGGATTTTTTGGTTGTTTTTTTATGCAGGTAATGGATGCTTTTCCAGCATGAGAAATACTGCCTAGTGAACCCTCCGGCCAAATTGGTTCTCGTGAATCACCAATACCAACCTGATGCTCTGATGTTGGTAGCTTAAAAGATGATAAAGCCTTTTTTGCAGCGATACGCCCAGCTAAAAACTGTGCTTTTCGCGTGGGGATCCATTGCGAATTTTGAGGCGGTTTGTCTACTTCAAATTGAGCGTAGAGTTCATCCTGATAAAACTCAGGGCGATATTCAATTGAGTGTATCGGGTTGCTCCAATCACTGATGAAGATTTCGCTATGCTTATCAATAAACCGTTCACTAGCTGCTTGATTGCTCATTAAATTAGGAACTACCGCATCGAATCATTATGCTTGATCTCCAGCTAAAACATTAAGTATCTGCTTAAAGGCTTGTGGGGATGAAAATGCACTTTCTGAATACAACCTGTTGTGCCAATAAATCTCATCTGAGGTGTAAACCTGCTGACAGTGATCTAGCAAGTCTGGTCTTCCAGGCTCAAAACGTTGATAGTTGGCGCTAGTTATTACCACCTGTTGCTTCGGAGAGCCACTCACATTGCTGATCGCTTTAATAAACGGCATCTCAACATTAAGCAGACTTGCCTTCTGTTCAAGACTCATATCATAGCCATAAAGCTGAGAAGTTGCAGAGCGTTTGCGTTTGATACGAAAGCGTTCCAAAGTGCTAAGTGCATCATCATGGAAACCTTCTAACAGATTGATATAGTGAGATCCTTTAACAATAGGGTCCCATAAAATTAAACTTTCTAAGTTTTTGATATTCGCGCTTACGGCCAGTGGTGTGCCCATTCGCATTGCAATAATTGATAGCTTCTGACATTGGCTTTGCTCTCGAACGTAGCTAGCAGCGGCCTTAATGTCATTAATATAGTCGTTTTCTAGCGACTTTTTTGATGAATCTGAAGAGTTTCCAGTTCCAACGTAATCGAAACGGAATGAATCAAATCCAGCTTGCCCTAAATGTAAGGCTAACTGTTGCAAGTTTCGATGAGAACGAGAGTATTCGTGGCCTAAAGGAGGGCAAAATAAAATGGCATGAGATTGTGACTTGATATTGCTTTGTGGTCTGTAATGCACGCCGAAAATACGTTCATTACCTCTAGGTATATAGGCGGTTTGGATTTGCGGTAGGCGTTGGCGAAGCGCTAAACTATCTTGATTTGCTAGCACATCTGAATCTATTTCCTGACCTGATTCTAACTTCATTAGGCCACTGATATGCCGTGCTTGCGTCGCAATAGTAGGGTTAGCGAAAAAATCACGCACGGGTAGTTCTAGCTTCAAATCGCCAACCATACACGAGACGACTCCCACTGCTAATAACGAGCTACCACCTAGTGCAAAAAAGTCATCATGAATCCCGACCTCTGGAAGATTAAGTACTTTTTGCCAAATATTGACTAATTTTTTTTCAAGATCATTTCTTGGTAGTACTTTGTCACCTTGTGTTGCTGTTTTGCTAGCCGACGGGTCTGGAAGCGCTCTACGATCAATTTTTCCATTACTTGTTTTAGGAAAACTTGCAATAAAGATATAGCGACTAGGGACCATGTAAGGCGGTAGCCGATTATCTAAATACTCACGGATTTCACCCGCATTTAAAGACTCTTCCTCAAAAGTAGTTTGCCCAACCGCAACGTAGCTTATTAGTGTTTTTTTAGCATTAACTTCGGTGTAACTAACTAATGATTCCAATACTTTTGGGTGATGATTAATGGCGGCTTCAATCTCACCCGGTTCTATTCGATAAGAACCCAGTTTGATTTGATGATCAATCCGACCAGCAAACTCAATGTCGCCATTGGGTAACCATCTAGCAAGGTCGCCCGTTTTATACATGCGTTCAAGTTTGTACTGTTGTTTGCCGATATTTTTAGCGGGAACGATAGAGTCGATGAATACTTCTTTATTTAATTCTGGGCGGTTCAAATAACCTCTAGCCAGTGCAGGGCCGCCAATCAGTAATTGACCTGTTTCACCTGGCGGCAACTCGATATAATCCTCATCAACAATAGTAGCCGTGTAGCGTTTTAGAGGTTTGCCTATCGGCATGTTGTCATCTTGAAAGTCTTCAGGCGGGATAAATACCGAAGCACTAACGGTCGCTTCTGTTGGGCCGTAAGCATTACACCAAAGTACTTCAAGTTTAGATAACTGGCAGAGGGTTTTCCAATGTTGATAATGCGTGGTTGAAACCTTCTCTCCGGTAACCACCATTAGCCTTAGTGATTCTGGAACTTGGTCTTCTGAAGCGATCATTAAGTCGACCCATTCGTGCCAGTAAGCCGTCGCAATGTGTACTGCGGTTATTTGATTCTCATTAATAATTGCTGATAATTCATTGAGTTGCTCAGATCGTTCAGAAGGGCGAATCACGATAGATCCACCAACAAGCAGTGGTGGAAATATTTCTTCAATTGCGATATCAAAATTGATCGTTGAGAATTGCAGTGTGCGGTCTTCAGCAGTAACTTGATAGCGTTCTATGTCGGCGTAGCAATAAGTGGCTAATGCAGAATGTTCAATTTGTACGCCCTTAGGTTTTCCCGTACTGCCAGAGGTGTACATTATATATGCTAAATCACTAGGCTTTATATCAATCGAGTAAGCACTAAGACTTGAAATGTCTGTTATATCTTTTGTTGGATTGTCACTAGAAATCCATTGCAATGTAGGCTCAGAATTTCGCTTCTCAAGTAATGGAGCAATGTTTTCTTGGTGATTATCTTGCGCAATAATTGTTGTTATAGATGCATCTTCAACCATGAAGGCAATGCGATCGACAGGATAGTCAGGATCCAAAGGCACAAATGCTGCGCCTGCCTTGAGCACTCCTAACATTGCTGCGATTGCTTGAGGCGATTTATCAACGCATATGCCAATACATAACTCGGTAGCAAGGTTAGCTTGACGTTCCAGACTAGTATGCTGTGATTTATGAAATAGCACGCTGAGTTTGAATTGCTCAGATAGTGCATCAAGCTCTTCATAGCTGAAAGACTTTCCTTCGAAAACCATACTGATATTCGTTGGCGTTTGTGAAAGTTGACGCGCAAACAGCGTTGGAAAATCAATCAGTTCTTCTTGGTTTGAAGCTTGGTGATGATTACTTGTCCGAGCTGAGTGCTCTAAAAAAGAAACACTCATGATAGTAGCTTTGACTCCGCCAGTACTTCTGATAATACGTCTTCTAAAATGTCGAAGCCCTTATCAAGCGTTAGAGGTTCAATGGTTAGTGCGGCCATAATTTTAATGACTTCATCGTCAGCACCTGATGATTCAATTAATAAACCTGCGTTGAAACAACCCTTGATAATGTCTTTTGCGATGGCTCCTTTAGAAACATCTAAACCCCATATCATACCGAGGCCGCGAGATGAGAGCTTATGATTTTTAAAACGTTTAATAATGGCTTTCAAACGTGTTTCGATGATCTCAGCGCGTGTTGCAATGTCAGCTTCAAAATCCTGTTTCCAGTACTCCAACATGGCGTTCCCTGCAACAAATGCCAAGTTATTACCACGAAAAGTTCCGGTATGCTCGCCAGGTTTCCAAGCATCGATTTCAGGTTTGATCAGGTTAATTGAAAAGGGTAGGCCGCCGCCGATTGACTTTGATAAGCAGACGATATCAGGGGAAATGCCCGAATGTTCAAAACTGAAAAATTTGCCTGTGCGTCCATTGCCAACTTGAATGTCATCAACAATTAACAGAATATCGTGTTTGCGGCAGGTTGCTTCAACATTTTGCAGCCATTGTTTTGATGCAACATTGATACCACCT
>CALKXC010000256.1 GCA_938004025.1 uncultured Leucothrix sp.
AAAGTGTCTAGAATTTATAATCTGGTCTCTTTTGAAGAGGTGCAAGAGGCAGGCGCAGCCGCTCATCAACATAATAAACCTTACCTTGTCGCACTCGGTCGTTTGTCCGAGGTGAAGCGACTAGATATTTTAATTGAAGCCTATTCAAAGTCCTCCCTACAAAGCGAATGCGACTTGTTAATTGTGGGCGAGGGTGAGGAACGAGCTTCTTTAGAGGCGCAAATTAAAACTCTGGGACTAGAAGAGAAAGTGACCTTAACAGGGTCGCAAGCGAATCCTTTTACCTATTTGAAAGGCGCGGAGTTTTTGGTGTTGTCTAGCCGTACTGAAGCATTCCCGATGGTACTGATAGAATCACTGGTTCTATCATGCCCTGTGGTTGCGACGGATTGCCCAACAGGTCCTCGCGAGATTGTTATCGAAAATGAAAACGGTCTGCTGGTCGAAAATCAAAATGCTGATGCTTTATCTGCCGCTATGGATAGGCTGTACAGCGATAAACAACTATTAGCCCATTGTCGGGATAATGCTTTAAACTCTGTGCAACACCTTGCAGCTGATAAAGTTGTCAAAGAGTGGTTGGCTGTTGATACCCAAAATAAACCATCATCTTCCGAAGGTTTACTGCAAGAAAGCTAGTCTTGACGCAATGCTTTCTTGTGATCACAATTGCTAGCCTACATGGGCGCATGTCTTATCGACGTGTGCGGTATTGTTCTCATTGAGTGAAGCAAATGAAAATCGGCATTCTAGAAACAGGTCTACCTCCTAAAGAACTGGGCGACGTTTACGGCAAATACGGCGAGATGTTTGTTAATTTTGTTGGTGATGAAGACAAGACGTTTAGTTTTGAAATATTTACGGTAGTAGAAGATCAGTTTCCCGAGTCGATCGATCTGTGTGATGGGTATCTAATTACCGGTTCAAAGTTTAGCGCCTACGAAGATCTCCCTTGGATTCATCGCTTGAAAGCACTGATCCAAGAAATTCACAAAGCAGAATTGCCGATGATTGGTGTATGTTTTGGCCATCAGGTGATTGCCGAGGCTTTAGGTGGTAAGGTAGAAAAGTTTGATGGTGGTTGGGGTGTGGGTATTCACCAATACACCATTGATCAGCCTCAGCCTGATGTCATTCCAGATTCACAGAAAACACTCAGCATCAATGCCTTCCACCAAGATCAAATTAGCGTACTTCCCGAGGGGGCCAAACCCTTTGCTAGCTCACCGTTTTGTGAATACGCAGGGGTGGTCTATGGGGATAAGATTCTGACTGTTCAGGCACACCCTGAATTCTCGATCCCTTTTACCGATGCCCTCATATCCTCAGATAGAGCAGATATGGTGCCGACAGATACTAGGCAAAAAGCGTTAGATAAACTGAAAGAGCCAGAAGCTACTTTAGACACGGATGTGCTTATCCAAATGATGCAAAAGTTCTTTAGAAAGTTTGCTTAAGCTGGAGTATTAAGAGCCGGAAGTGTGGTTTTGACTGACTTTGCCACGAAACTTGGCGGTCAGTTCCTCATCAGCCTCTTCACCATCAAACATCCCTAACACTATTCCTCGGCGACGTGATTTACCGCGCATATTTCTCAAGTCGTTTTCTGACTTGGTCGTGCGTTGATTCACTCGTCTCCACCACTTACTTAATGCCATAAACATTCGTGACATCACTTCGACGTGTTCAGGGTCTTGGCTCGCGCCTAAGTCAGTGAGTTCGTTTGGATCAGTCTCTCGATCAAACAGCATCGGACGGAAACTGCCTTCAGCAAAAATATATTTCCAACGCTTGTCGGTGACCATGTAAAGCTGTGCATCGCGTGGATTGAGACCTAATTTAATGGCAGCCGGTGTGACCGAGTAATCGTATTCACTGAATGCATAGTCGCGAATAGGGGTATCAATCTGGCCGTGAATTAAAGACAGCAACGAGCGCCCTTCGATTATATGATCTGCATTATCTTTCAAAGTACCGCCAGCCGTTTCATAGAACGTGGCCGCAAGGTCGATCGATTCAATGAGCTCATCACACACCTTGCCACGTGTCGCATCGGCTGCGGATGAGGGGTCATAAATTATCATCGGTACTTTCACTGAGGGTTCGTGAAACAAATCTTTTTCACCCAGCCAATGATCACCCATGTAGTCGCCATGATCCGCTGTAATCACAATCATGGTGTCATCCATTCGGCCGGTTTCTTCTAGATGAGCGAACAAACGACCTAATTGATCATCACATTGTTTGATCAGTCCCATGTAAGCAGGGATAACCGTTTCTAATACTTCATCACGCTTAAATGCCTGTCCCACAACATTTTTCATGAACTGTTCATAGACGGGGTGAGTGTCTATCTTTTCACTGTCATGTCGATTAACGGGAACGATGTCGTCCTTACTGTACATGCTGTGATACGGCTCAGGCACGATGTATGGCCAGTGGGGTTTAATGTAAGACAGGTGGCACATCCAAGGCTTGCTGTCGTCGCTGTCCATTTTATTAATGAAGTCAATGCATCGGCTGGTCATATAGGGTGTTTCTGAATCTTCTTCTTTGATGTTGGCAGGCTTGTTGGCATGCATCATCATCCAGCCCGAGGCTATTTCACCTTTATCGTCAACACCGGAGTTGGCGTAATCAAGCCATGGGTTCTCGCTGTCATATCCTTGCTCGATGAGGTAGGCGTTGTAAGAAGATTTTTGCACATCGTAAAAACCGTCAGGACCCTCAGGCCAAAGACCATCATCTCGATCAAATGCGTCAAAACCACACTCAGAAACTCTGGCTCCAATAACGCTTTCGGCAGGAATGCCTAAACGATTCATACCTTCAACGTCAGCTCTCATGTGGGTTTTACCAATGAGGTAGGAGTCCATGCCCATTTTTCGAAGGTGGTCACCCATGGTCATTTCCCCAACTTTCAGCGGGTAGCCATTCCAAAGCGCACCATGGCTAGAAGCGTATCGACCAGTGTAATAACTCATTCTAGATGAGCCACAAACAGGTGATTGCACGTAGCAATTGGTAAAGCGTACCCCTTGAGAGGCCAGCTTATCTATATTTGGCGTTTGCAGGTGAGGGTGTCCATAACAGCTTAAGTAATCGAATCTCAACTGATCAAACATAATAAACAAGACGTTCTTAGCGCTACGTGTCATGGCCTAGACTCTTTAATTGATGGCTGTATAGTAAAATAATTTATATGCTATGGCAAATACCTGTGTTTTCTGTATCAGTATATGAATAAATAGTATCACCCAAAACGAGAAAGCCCATCACTAGGATGGGCTTTACAAACTTAGGTCTAACGAGGTCTAGGTGTTTACATCAACAACTACACGACCACGGATTTCGCCTTTTAGTAGCTTACCCGCCGCATCAATTGCGTCAGACAGGGCGATTTTCTCAACCACAGCTTTGAAGGTTTCAGGCTTCAAGGTCGCCGCTAATTTATCCCAAGCGATTTGGCGTTTTGCAACAGGCGCGTTCACACTATCAACACCAGCTAACGTGACACCGCGCAAGATGAAAGGCATTACGGTGGCTGGAAGGTCAAAGCCTTGGGCAAGCCCACAGGCGGCCACTGTTCCGCCGTATTTTGTGGTGGCGCAAGCGTTAGCTAGCGTGTGGCTACCAACGCAGTCGATTACACCTGCCCAACGCTCTTTGCCTAATGGCTTGCCTGGTTCTGAGAGTTCAGCGCGGTCCATGCAAGACGATGCACCAAGGTCTGTTAGGTAAGCTGACTCTTCAGGACGTCCTGTGGAAGCAACTACGTTGTAACCGTAAGCCGACAAAATAGCGACTGAGAAGCTGCCAACACCACCATTAGCTCCAGTGACTAATATCTCACCATCTTCTGGTTTTATGCCATTTGCTTGAAGTGCCATAACGCAAAGCATTGCGGTGTATCCCGCTGTGCCAATGGCCATTGCTTGATAGCTATCAAGGCCTTCAGGTTTTGCGATTAGCCAGTCGCCATTGACACGAGCTTTTTGCGCAAGACCGCCCCAATGTACTTCACCAACGCCCCAGCCATTAAGAATGACTTTGTCGCCTGCTTTCCAGTTGGCGTGGGTGCTTTCAGTGACTGTACCCGCAAAGTCAATTCCCGGAACCATTGGGTAATGACGAATAACAGGAGCAGCGCCCGTAATGGCTAAACCGTCTTTGTAGTTCAGTGTTGAGTAATCTATCTCAACCGTTACATCACCTTCTGGTAGTTGAGACTCATCAATAACTTCTAATGATGATGTGATTTTTTTATCTTCGCTACGGTTAACGAGTAGGGCGTTAAATGACATATATCCTCCAGGCGGATTAATCGTGTTCAGTCTGTAATGTTAGCCAAGTATGGCTTGTGTATTGCTAAATTTTTTGGGGTGTCGTGAATAAATACTTATCTTTGTTGATGTTGGCCTAGCCAATTAGATTTAAGTAGTCATCGACTTTAATCACCTCGGTACCTAATGACTCGGCTTTTTCAATTTTCTTTGCCCCCACCTTTTCGCCGATGACAAGAATATTGGTTTTCTTGTTCACGCTGGTTTGAACGACTGCGCCGAGCTTTCTAGCATTTTCTTGCATTTCGCCACGTGGCATTTCCATTGAGCCCGTAAATACAATGTGTTTGCCAGAGATTGGGCTTTCGATGGCCTCTACAGGCTCATCCGACATTAAGTTAAACTCTAACGCCAGCATCGCTTCGATAACTGGCCAAGTTGTTTGAAGTGAAAGTGGAATTGATTCTGCAGTAATTTCTCCGAAACCAGGGATATCTATGAGTTGCTCGCTCGTTAAATCCTTTAAGTCTGCTAGTGCGTGCACCCTCAATAGTTTACGTGAATCACCCCTGCCTAAGTGGCTAATTCCAAAAGCTGCTAGAAAACGCCAGTCTTCAACAACTTCAGTGCGTGAGCGAACTAATTGCTCAACGAGATTGCTTGCCTGTTTGGCTCCGAATCCCATTGCCTCAAAATCCGCGGCGTTTTGCTGATAAATCTCAGGTAAACTTTTAATATTGTTTTCAACTAACACTGAAATCGTGCGAGGCCCAAACAGGTCGACATTGCCTAATACACTGAAAAAATGAAGAAGCCGCGCCTCAATTTTTGCACCGCAATCTGGGTTTTGACAGACTAAGAAATCACGTTCCATTTCAGCAGGCGCTTCACAGGTATGGCAGTGCTCGGGAATGTTAGCATCGGCACCTTCTTTTACCACTGCCAGTAGCTTTGGGATGACTTCTCCACTTCTGACAATCTCAATTTCTGCCCCAATTCCAACATTGAGATTCCTAATGTGCCCCGCGTTATGTCCCGTCACGTTGGAAATGTCGGCACCGGATAAATTGATGGTTTTAACATTAAGCACGGGGGTCATTCTTCCGGTGCGGCCTGTCTGCCAAGTGATGCCCTCAACGGTTGTGGTAGCCGTTTCTCCTTTGAGTTTTTTTGCAATTTGCCAGTTGTGATGATGATTTGTCGACCCCATGGCTGCACGAACTTCAGGGTTAATTACATCAATAACGCTCCCATCCACTGGGTACTCGCATTCGGCTTCAATTTGGGCGCAGAGTATTTCTACGTTTTGACGTAGTGAGTTGGTATCACAAAGCACGTGGTTTAACTGAGAATAGGGTACAAAGCGGATGACTTTATCCTGCATAGCCTCTATTGCTTCTTTACTTAGATTATCCGCACCAATGAGCCCGGTGACGAAGTTTCTGGGGTGTGAGAATTGATCATTTAGGTTTTCATTAAAGTAAGCTTGGCTGATCACAATTTCACCGACGCCGGTATTAGCGCCTCCTAAGGTAACCAGTCCGCGTTCAAGATTGCGGCTGATGTCATTGCCAAGCTGGCCGTTGCCTCTTGTCGCTAGTATGTCATCGCTGTAGTTCGCTGCCATGCCATCTAATTTTGGGGTGATTCTAAACTGTAGTGCGCTTTCATCTATGCCTTCTTTCTCTGCAAACTTGATGACACGGTTAACAAAGGCATCCATCTCTTCCTGAGTATAGGCTTTGTCAGTAGAGAGCATGGGATTAAGATGGCGTACTTTCTTTGTGCCTAATGCTTCAATTTCTGGTTCCACAGAGTTAAGGAATTCGTGCTCTGGGTCTCTTTTTTCTAGTTCTGCACGGTAAACTTGATCATAGGTCGCATCATCAATTAGAGGTTGGCCACTTCGATAGGCGGCATTGGCTTCCATTAGGAAATTGACCAGTTCTTCTGTAGATAATTCTGCGGCTGGTTTTATGGCCTGACTCACGTGTTTCTCCAACATTGATGTGTTGCTATATTCTAGCACTAATCAACAAATTATCTGCGATTGAGGAGGCTTGTATTGCTTGGTATTTTTGTCTGATAACTATTATTAATTCGAGATTCCCATTCTTATCAACTATAGTTATGAAAAATGTTGGACTAGAGACCCGTCCTTAATAATGCCCCCTACTAATTTGTGTTTTCAGATGATTTTGGCTATCACCTTGCTGCTTAGCGCCAGCAAAGGTGCTCGTGCAGATGAGTGTGTTAACTTTGCCAATAGTAGCATTCAGCAACAAGATAAAAATTTGTTCAATCTGTGTGGCTATCGAGGCTCACAATGGACCAGCAACTTTAAAGCACTTTTGGCTGAATGTCGGGTAATGAGCAGCAGGGATAGAAAGAAACGTCTGCAAATGCGTGATGAACTACTAAAGTCTTGCCCTGCAGTTGCTGAGCCTTCTGCAGAGCTAACTAATGTTGGTCGAAACAGACAGCAAAAATTACTTTCTGTATTATTAAAGGCTATTCGCCAACAAAATGAGAACTTGGTGCGTTTGATTTTGAAAGCAGGTGTAAACTTGGGGATACAGCCTAAATGGATGGAAGCATCACCTCTTTTTTTGTCTATTGAGCTTGGTAACTTTCACTTAGCAAAAATATTGGTACGAGCTGGCGCTAAACCTTATTTGCTTGCGTCTGGAGAAATCAATCCCATCAGCCTGTTGTTGCAAGATGGCCCTACGAATCATGCTTTCCTCGAGTTTCTCTTACAGAACAAAGCCAATCCAAATTTAATGGGTAATGGGGTAGAAACACAGTTACCGATCGTGCTTGCTGCCACTAAAGGCGATTTCAGGGCATTGGATTTATTATTGAAATACAAAGCAGATCCCAACTTATTTAGCGGTATGTCAGCACTGCAAAAAGCGGTGAGGTCTGACCATTACCCTATGGTCAGGGCGTTAATTAAGAGCGGAGCGAATCCTAATTTAGGCGTAGATCGTCAGCTGTGTGATGGGATGTTAGCGCTGGACATTGCCTTTCGGCATGCCAGCGAACGCGTTATAGACTTGCTGCTTGATAACCGTGGTCTTACGGAGTTGGAATGCAAGCAGTATTTAGCAAAGAGAACAGAGCCTAGACCTACAGGTCGGAACCGCTAAGTCTCCTTTTTCTCTGTTCCTTCGCTGCCATCTTTATCATTTGCTTCAGCCAAACGGTCAGTGTAATCATTGTCGAGTTCCGCTTGATTGTTTTCATCATCAAGCGATGCAAGCTCAGCTTCTAGACTTTCTATTTCACTAGGATCTAGTTCAGAAATGGTTTCTTCTGCTTCAGGCTGTTGCTCAGCCCCTGATTGCTCTGCTGCCTCAGCAAGCTCTTCCTTTAACTCTTCCGCTTCAATCGCATCAAGCTCAGCATCTAGTTGCTCTTCCGTTTTAGGCTCATAGTTTTCAAAGGCTTGGTACGGATTGGTGTCTATCTTTTGACCTTCGTTATGAATGGTATGCGCTGGTTCGTCAGCACTGTCTTTACCGTCATCCCATAAAGCATCAGCCTGATCAGCAATACTGGTTGTTGCTGCACCTGTCGCAGCTGCTTTTGCGGCAGCCGTCGCTTGCGGGCTTAAATCAACACTGTCATCGCCAGCTTCTGCTTCTTCAGCTAGTCTATCAGCTGCCTCTGCTTCGGCTTGTGTCCATTCTTCCCGAGCAACACTGGCTTCTTCAACACGCTTATTAAAGAACTTACTTAAATATAGACCTAATTCAAACAGTATCCACATTGGAACGGCGAGCAGTATTTGCGAGATAACATCTGGTGGAGTAAGGATCATGCCGATTACAAAGGCACCGACGATGACATACGGACGTTTTTCAGCCAGCTTCTCAGCAGTAGTGGTACCCGTACTAATGAGGAGAATCGTGGCGATGGGCATTTCAAAACTGAAGCCGAAGGCAATGAACATCATCATTACAAAATCGAGATAGGAGCCGATGTCGGGGCTATAGGTGGCCGCGTCGGGTGTAAACATCGGTATTACCGTAAACATCATCGGTAATAATACAAAGTAGGCGAACGCTATACCGCAGTAAAATAGCAGTACACTAGAGGTCAATAATGGAAAAACTAAGCGTTTTTCATGCTTGTACAGACCTGGGGCAACAAAATGCCACGCCTGATAAAACACATACGGCAGTGCGATAAGAAACGCTGCCATTAACACCAATTTATAAGGCACAAGTAGCGGAGCGGCCACACCAGTGATAAGCATGGTCACGCCATCAGGCAGGGTGTCGGATAGCGGCTTAGCGAATAAACTGTATATGTGCTTGGCAAATGGCGCGAGAATGATAAAGAAAATACCAATCGCGATAACCATTTTAAGCAAACGGTCACGAAGTTCAAAAAGGTGAGCAACAAAACTGGTTAACTTTGACTCTTCCTGAGGGTTATCTTTTTTGTCTTCTTTATTGCTCATCGTTGCTCATCGGTTTTAGCTGAACGGGTAGATTTCGAATTAGAGCTTAGTGATTGGTCACTCGCTTTCGAGTCTGGAGCAGTATCATCCGTTTTGAGGCTTTCCTGAAGGGTGGTTGCCGATTCAGTAAAGCTCTTTTTAACGTCTGAGGCTTGCTGTTGAAAGCTCTGCTTGGTGTCATCCACAATATTGCGGAGTTCATCAATTTCTTTTTTCTGATTGTCGAGTAGCTCACGCATCTCAGTCGCGTTGATTTCACGCTCAATGTCACGTTTGGTATTGTCGACAAAAGCGCGAGCTTTACCAATCCATCCACCAACCGTACGGGCAACACCGGGTAGTCGCTCAGGGCCGATAACGACCAGCGCGATAATGCCTATAATCAGAAACTCCAGAAAACCTGCATCAAACATGGCGGTACCCGTCTAGGTAGATGGAATCAGACTTTGTCGTTGTCTTTTACTTTAACTTCTGCTTCGATGACTGTTGGATCATCTTTAGCCACTTGCTCGACTTTATCCTTATCAGCGGCCGCGTTGTCCATATCTTTCTTCGCATCAGTCATGGACTTTTTGAAGTTCTTAATGGCACCACCTAAGTCTCCACCCGCGCTACGCAAACGCTTTGTTCCAAACAATAATAAAACGATCACTAGAATAATAACTAGTGAGGCGATACTTGGCATTCCAATTCCTAAAAACATGAGATTTCTCCTAATTTAATCTTTTGGTCGGCTGGCTTTTTCAACCAAACCCGATGTTCCGAAACGGCGCTGGAGTTCTTCCAATACGTCGTCTGGGTGTAAATTTTGTTGGGCCAGTAAAACCATGCTGTGAAACCACAAATCTGCGACTTCATAAACGATTTTCTCCGGAACGCCATCTTTTGCGGCCATTACTACTTCTGTGGCCTCTTCGCCAATCTTCTTCAAGATAGCGTCGGTGCCTTTGTGATAAAGCTTGGCAACGTATGAACTGTCCGCAGCAGCCCCTTTACGTGCCTCTAATACCGCAGCAACTTCGCTGAGTGTATCCTGTGTCATAGCCTTACCTCAATCCCTTGATCAGCCATAAATGCCTTAGCTTCACCAACGGTATATTCCGAAAAATGGAAGATACTCGCGGCTAGTACTGCATCAGCGCCACCTTGGGTTACGCCATCAGCCAAATGTTGCAAGTTTCCGACACCGCCTGAAGCAATCACTGGGATATTCACTGCATCAGTTATGGCTTTGGTCAGGGGTAGGTTAAAGCCCGATTTAGTGCCATCCCGATCCATACTAGTCACTAGCAATTCGCCAGCGCCGTATTCAGCCATTTTTATAGCCCATTCAACGGCATCTATCTCAGCGTCACGGCGTCCACCATGAGTGAAGATGTTCCAACGGTCCGGTTCACCTTCCGCGTTGACTTTTTTTGCGTCGATAGCAACAACAATGCATTGTGAGCCGAAATAGTTTGTCGCATCGCGCACTAATTCTGGGTTATAGATTGCCGCGGTGTTGATGCCGACTTTGTCTGCACCCGCATTTAACATACGACGGACATCTTCAATTTCTCGAATGCCCCCGCCGACGGTTAACGGTATAAAAACTTCTGAAGCGATCTTCTCAACCATGTTGACGGTTGTTGCTCGGTTGTCTGAGCTAGCCGTAATATCGAGGAAAGTAATCTCGTCAGCGCCTTCACGGTTATAACGTGCTGCAACCTCTACAGGGTCGCCTGCGTCTCTGATGTTAACAAAGTTTACGCCTTTTACTACCCGACCATTGTCTACATCCAGACAGGGGATAATGCGCTTAGCCAAGCCCATTATGCAGAGATTCCGTTATCAACTGCGCGGCTATCTACGTATTGCTGTGCTGCTACCAAATCAATGGTTCCTTCATAAATTGAACGACCCAATATAGTTCCAGTTACGCCGCGATGTTCTACATCACACAAGCCGATAATATCATCCATATTGGTGACGCCGCCCGATGCTACCACTGGAATAGAGATGCTTTCTGCCAACTCAACGGTCGCGTCAATATTCACCCCTTTCATCATGCCATCTCGAGCAATGTCTGTATAAACTATGGCGCTAACTCCAGCTTTTTCAAACTTTTGAGCCAAATCAATTGCAGAAACACCAGAATCTTCTGCCCAACCATCGGTTGCCACCATGCC
>CALKXC010000257.1 GCA_938004025.1 uncultured Leucothrix sp.
TTGTACAGCTCTGAGCGACACGAAATTTTAATGGTGATGCGCGGTCACTGGCGATTGGCTTGGGATGATGGCGCGAAAATATTAGCACCCGGTGATGTATGTGCTGTTCCGCCTGGATTAAAACACAGTTTGAAGCCCGCCATGAGCGGTGAAGCCAGTATGTATCGGGTTACTAATACAGATGACCCTGCCGGACCCACACACTGGTAATTTTAAGAATACTTTAGGAGAGACTATGAGCAAGATATTAACGACCCATGTCGGTTCGCTACCTCGGACACAGGAAGTGGTTGATTTCATTTTTGCCAGAGAAAATGGGCAAGAATATAGCCAGCAAAGCTTTGATGAGTGCATGACAGCTGCCTGTGCCGAAACGGTTGCAAAGCAAGCAGCGTCGGGCGTTGATATCGTGTCTGATGGTGAGACTTCAAAAATTTCGTACGCAACTTATGTGAAAGACCGCTATACCGGTTTTAGTGGCGACTCTGATCGTAACGCACCGGGCGATTTGAAATTATTTCCAGGCTTTCTGAAGCGTCTTTCTGATGATGGTGGAACGCCACAATACGCTCGCCCTAAATGCACCAGCGAGATTACTTCTAAAGGGGATGCTGATTTACAGGCTGACATTGCGAACCTAAAAGCGGGAATGGCAGCAAGCGGCAGAAGTCGTGGCTTTATGAATGCGGCATCTCCTGGCGTTATTTCTCTTTTCCTCCAAAATGACTTCTACCCGACTCGCGAGAAATACCTTGAAGCGTTAGCTGAAGTGATGAAAACAGAATACGAAACTATCGTAGCTTCAGGTTTAGATTTGCAGTTGGACTGCCCTGATCTTGCGTTATCTCGTCATATGTTATTTGAGCATTTAAGTGATGATGAGTTTATCAAAGTTGCGGATATGCACGTTGAAGCACTTAATTATGCACTCACAAATGTTCCTGCGGAAAAAGTTAGAATTCACATCTGTTGGGGTAATTACGAAGGCCCGCATGTGTGTGATATTGGCATGGATAAAGTGTTCAAAACGCTAATGAACACCAAACCTAGCCAACTACTGTTTGAAACTTCTAACCCACGTCATGCACACGAGTGGACCGTGTTTAGAGACCGTAAGGCTGAAATTCCTGATAATAAAATCTTAGTTCCCGGCGTATTGGATACAACAACGAACTTTGTTGAGCACCCTGAGCTAGTGGCTGAGCGCATCCGCCGCTTTGTCAATATTGTTGGGGCTGATCGCGTGATAGCAGGAACGGACTGCGGCTTTGGAACTTTTGCAGGCTTCGGAACGATTGATCCTGACATCGCTTACGCAAAACTAGCTTCTCTTTCAGAAGGCGCAAAACTGGCTTCTGACAATGGATGAGTCTCAAATTGATGAAGGTTTGTTAGCGCTTCTTCGCAAAGTTGATACGCCGACTGTTTGCAATGCCATTGAAGTCGCTCAAGGCAAGCGTGGTTTTAATAACTACACGCACAAAACTATGCTGTCATCTGCACCAGAAGATCCCGCAGTGGTTGGTTTTGCACGCACTGCAAAGATAGCAGGTAAAGAGCCACCTACCATCTCGCCTGAAGAAATTAAAAAGCGTCGAATGGATTACTTCCGTTCGATGAGTTCTGGGCCTCGGCCCGGTATTGCCGTTGTTGAAGATGTTGATTTTCCGGAATGTGTCAGTGCTTGGTGGGGTGAAGTCCACACAACTGTACATAAAGGCTTGGGTTTGTCCGGCGCTGTGACTAACGGTGTGATGCGTGACCTTGGTGATTTGCAGCCGGGCTTTCCGGTGTTAGCGGAGTCGATTGGGCCTAGTCATGCTTTTGTTCATGTTCGTGAGATTGGGACGCCAGTTCATGTGTTAGGTATGACAGTGAATGAAGGTGACTTGGTGCATGCTGATCGGCATGGAGCGTTGGTTATTCCTGAAGAGGTGTTACCGACCCTGAAAGAAGCGATTGAGAAATTGTTGGATACTGAGCAATTGATACTTGGGCCTGCGCGTGAGGAAGGGTTTACGTTTGAGAAGCTGGAAGCGGCTTGGGCGGCATTTGAGAAGTCTCGAACTTAGAAGTTTGGTTAATATTCCTTGGCCTCATCCTAGTAAATTATCATTTGGATTGATAATTTACTAGGATGGCTGTCACCTGAAAATGACTTAATCTAGTAATCGATAAGCATACAAGTGTGTCCATAATCTGATATTGTTACCTAATTAGGTTTTAATTAGGTAATTTCATATGCAGCAACATATAGTAAATCTGACAGAGTTTAGAAGCTCAGCGCGTCAAATGTTAGAAGACCTTAAAGACGGTAGCCATCTTATTCTTACACAGAATGGTTCTGCATCTGCCGTTGTTCAAGATTACGAAACCTATCAACAACAGCAAGAAGCCTTCTTGATGCTTAAGTTAATGGCTCAAGGTGAAGGTGATATTAAGCATGGACGCTTGACCCCGCAGGCTGAGGTTTTTAATGACTTACGCTTAGAGCTTACACAAATGAATAATGAAGCATGAGCTACCAAGTTAGTTGGACAGACGTTTCGAGAGGCGATCTTAACGAAATTATCCGCTATATCGCCGTTGATAATGTCGATAATGCACTGAACGTTTTAGACAAATTAGAAACTAAAGCAGCCTCTTTGGAGCAGTTTCCAGAAAGAGGGCGCTTGTTGCCAGAGTTGATTGATAGTGGGATTACGCAATATCGGGAATTGATATCAGCTCCATGGCGCATAATCTATCGCATCGAGCAGCAGGAAGTATTTGTTACAGCCGTTTTAGATAGCCGACGGGACTTACAAACGCTTCTTTTAAGACGCTTAGGGAATTAATGGAGGCTTGGATTGCCGAATTCAAACCTTCTTCAAAGTCCGCCCACCCAATACAATCCTCGTTCCATTCAAATTCCCTTCAATCTGCCTCGAATTATCCGTCAGTGAAATATTCTTAATCACCGCCCCGCGCT
>CALKXC010000258.1 GCA_938004025.1 uncultured Leucothrix sp.
CAGAAATTAAAAAACCAAAGGGAAGTAGGAAGCAAAAGTGGCTTAAGCTTGCCTACCTCAGCCTTTGGTTGAGGAGGAGGAAATCATCTTACGGTTATTATAATAGCGAAGTGTAGCTGAACGTACAATTGACAAAAACTAATTGTTATGTTTAGAAAATCTGTACTTGAAATTTGAACCTATTTGCATCCAACTGGTTTTTCGTATCACTCGCAGTTCATATATTGACTCATACACGTCATACCACATTGAGCAAGAGCCATCATTTCAGCCATTTTTGATAAATCAGTAGCGTCTTCCATCGCTTCCATTTTCTTCATTCCATCACAGCTGCAATCACAAGCGCCACTGGAGCTACTCTCTTCTTCAGGCTCAGCGTCACTAAAGTCTGTTGTTGGTGCACTGGGCTGTTGACCAGATAATAGCTGATCTAATCCCATTTTTCCGAATTTGTCTTTAAGTCTCGATAACCGCAAGTTTTTATAAGCATCGTATTCAGGAGTACGCCATTCTTCTAACACGTTATTGCCAATAGCCAGCGCCCCAAAAGCAACGCTACCCTCAAATATCGTGGATGTTTTTTTGCCTATCTCGCAAATATCGACTTCGCCGCTACTTCCTGCTATCCGTAATAATGCTGCCATATTGATTTGACAGGTATTGGAAATCCCGCTGAACTCAATCGCCGAACGATCATACCGTGTGATTGTTAATGAGCTCGGTTTCTTTTCATTAGGGATGACCAATGTATTACTATTGCCACTCTCTGAAGACATGGCAAACGCCTCAAAAGTACCAGTCTGCCCAAACTCAATTGGCTTTTCCATCATCATGAAAAGGTCTCTTTTTCACCCGAACTGTCTTCACGGTCACCAACTTCAAGTTGAGCGACATGCAAACGCTGGAAGCCATATAGTAAATCATTCGCCACGGGGTCTGGCAACTCAATACCAAGTCGTCCCTGCAATGCGCCCTCCAACATCGGCATCTGCATAAACTGTCCGTTTCCTCCCATCAGAGAACTAACTGACTTCCCCTTAATCACTAATGGCGCGTGCATGCCGCCTGCCGCAGGAATTCGCCCGACTCCTGTAGAGGCATTAGTTTTTTTACCATTTACCGTCATGGTCGTATAACTCGTACCAAAGGTAAGATTGATCTTTTTCTTGTTACGCTTCGATCCGACGTCTTCAATGTCTGCCGGCACTCTCACTAATACAACTCGAACAGTAACATCCCCATTAAAAACCAACTTATCAGTCGTCCAATAACGGCCTGCCTGAGACCTCGGAATAATCTTTGACGTCCCCTGTTTTGGTGGCAACAAACAGGGGGAGTTTTTAGCCCCCTGTTTATTCAGCAAAGAATAACAATCACCATCTGCATTAGATGTTCCGGCTGTTTTAGACCATCCCAAATATAATTCATTTACTTTCTTCTGACTTCCCAACGCCTCAATATGTAAAGAAGCTTCGGCAATATTCTTGGCCTTAAACCCTTTCAGAGTAATATCCAAACAAAGCCCAGCGTAACGATCTAGGCTGACTGTTTTAACGGGAGCATTGCTATTTTTTGGTCCAACAATGACCTTTTTGCAACCTCCTAGTGAAACGGTATCCCATAAATTTTGCCTCATCTTCTTGTTAAAACGATAATCTGGCCAATTCAGCATTTCTGCCAAAAACATTGGGAAAGCATGCTCTAACCCTTGATTTGCTTTGCCATCATTGTCATCAATCCAGTCATCAACTTTTTTAGTCTGGTTTTTAAGGTCTTTAGCGGAAAAGGTTTTATATAAATCATCAAATTTGTTGGTTTTTTTGTTTAGATATCGCCTATCGATATAATCCCAAAAGCCATTGCTGCGATAACCAAGCAAGCTTTCATAGGCATAGCCAAACTTCTTTCCGCGAGGCTGCAAATTTAATGGCACATGATAAGGTCGCGTTAGGAAGAAACGCTTAGTATAAGGACTGGAATAAGGCCCATGATAGTCCTTGCCCGTTTTATCATTGGTCGCCTTAATCGCGACATAGTCAGCGATGCCCTCGCTAATCCAGTTATGCGCGCTGGCACATTTACCTTGCAGCAAATATTTCCAGCGATCAAATTGATGTACATGCCCCATTTCATGCAAAGTGAACATATCAAATACTGTTTTATTGGTTTGCCATACATCCTGCGCTTCTGAAGAAATTTTGATTGGGGCTGCCATGGTTTTAGCGGTATTCGCTGAGCAGCCACTCACAGCCATAATACCTTTTCTGTCACCTAGAAAAAGCAGGTTTGCATCACGCCCAAACGATTTAAGCTTTCCCGTCGGTCGAACACGTCCGGGTGCTGCGAAACCCATTGCCTCATAGGCCTTGGAGGCATCGGTAAAAGACCCCTCTAGCGCCTTAATAAAAGGCGGGGTGTAGTATCGGCGAAGCTCCGCGGGAGTATGTGGGTCACCTGCAAACTTTTGTAATTGCTCATCAATAAAGGTGCTACCTTGCTTACAACCTGCAGAGCCAAGGTTTCTATCAACTCTAGCCATGAAATCAGCATCTTGATAACTGGCTTTTAGTGAAGCATTAAAATTTAAATCACCTATCGCGTTAAAGCCCTTGGTCCCATGACAAGTAAATTTCCATTCATAAGGAGGGTGCCCAGCTTGCGCTAGTAATTGCTGCGTAAAGCTGACACAACTGAGAATCAAAAGAAATAAACTAATGAATTTAATCATTGATTCACCCCCTGCTCTAAGTCCCTTATTGCTTTTATTACTGCGACATCTAAGTTTGCACCATCATCTTTTTCTGATGTCTGCTCATGCTTATAAACATGCAGTAGCTGTCCTAGTGCCTCTACAAAAAACACATACGGCGCAGGCTCAAATACATCTTTCAGCGGGCTGGATTCTAGTAGTTGGAGCAAGGCTTCCTCCCCTACTTCTTCATAAAGGCGAACGCGCAGAAAGAGCCGCTCACTAAAGGAATCAGCTTGATTAAACTCCTCCGATAAAGGAGGCTCTGTTTTAGTTAAAAGCTGTTGGGTTACTGATAGCAATGTAAGCTCTTGCTCAATGCTGAGCGGGGAATCTAATTCACCGAAATCATGAGCAGATATCGCTTGAACATTCAGCGTAAGAAAAATAACCAGTAGAGATCTAAGCAGATTAATTCTTTTCATAAGGCAAGATTTAAGGTGATGGCTCAAGAATGATTGATTGCCCCGTTAATAATAGTCAATCATCCCTGCATTGCCAGTAACTGATAAATAATTACTCAAAATATGCGTAATATTAAATAAGTTTTTTCACCCTGTTCTACCCGCTAAAAAAAGTTCACGGACGTTAACTCGTGCTCTTAATCTTACGGCTAGTAAATATAATCCACCTAGTTTTCTGTGTAAAAATAACGCATCAGCAGGAGGGGTATGCCAATAATCTTGCTCCATACTCAGTTTCATCCCTGCATCTTTTACTTTTTCCGTTATATTTGAAGCGCCAAAGTCATAAACGCCGTCATAAGATAAAGGCTCGCAAGCTTGAACAAACAAATCAACCACGGTTGCTTGCTGCTCAGCCTTAATATCTTCTTCAAAAAAACCAATTGCCTGAGCGCCGGCCTCAATGCCCTCTCGATCGTTTTGCGTAGCCGCAAACATCAGCCCCGCATAAGCATCCGCAATGTCACTTGAATATTCGCGCGTTGCGCCAAAATCTAACAAAATCAATTTGCCGCTTTCACTATCATATTGGTAGTTTGCAAAATTAGGGTCGGTTTGTATTAAGTGAAACTCAAATATTTCTCTAAATAGTAGCGACAGTAAAAGAGTAATTACACGATCTCGGTCTTCCTGTGGACCGTTTTCTAATGATTCAATAGGCGAGCCCGTCACAAAAGACATCGCTAAAACATTGTTTGTCGTTAGATCATCATAGATTTCTGGTAATAAATAATCTGGCTCATCGGCTAACAGCTCACGATAGCGTTTTAATGAAGCCGCTTCTTGCTCATAGTCAGCTTCAATATGTAGCTGCTGTTTGGCTTCTTCTAAGAGTGGTTTGTAATCGAGTGTTTTGGGAATCATTCCAGAGACACGCAGCAGCGTCGCCACATTATCAACATCACTATCAATGCTTTCTCTTACTCCAGGATACTGTATTTTCAAAGCAAGATGACGACCGTCTTTTGTATGAGCAGAGTGCACTTGTCCGATTGATGCTGCCGCAACGGGCTCAAATGAAAACTGCTTGAATTTAAGATTCCATCCCTTTCCCCAATTTTCTTCCAATACTTTATTGAGCTGGCTCAACGGCATTGACTTCGCATCAGAGCGTAAACGCGACAATATTTCAGTCATTTCAGGAGGCAGCAGATCACCCGTATCCATTGACATCATTTGACCCACTTTCATGGCAGCACCACGCAGCTGAGCAAGTTGATCAGTAATTCGTTTAGCATTACCGGGGGTTAACAACATCTCGCTGGCTTTAGGGCGATTGCCTTTGGCAAGCTGTCGCGCCCCTTCTGCTAGCATGCCACCGCCTATTCCAGTCGCTAAAGAACCTAGCTTGGCAAAACGTGAAAGCCGACCAGCGGGCACTGCCGAGGTATTTTTATTCTTTTTCTTGTCATCTTCCATACTAAGCTTCCTATTTTCGCTTAAATTTAATACCTATTCGGCCATTTGTCAGAAAAGGTGAACCAAAATCCCACTAACTCCACTAAATCAATAAGCGCATTACTTAAAAACAATAAGAAAGCGCTTAAATAATAAAAAGCGGGTTATTGTCATGTTCCTAAAATGATGTGACTTGATTAATCTGGGTAGCTGAGCAATCAGCTACCCATTTTTGTTTGTGGCTTAAGCTGATCTATTGCCCTCATCTAATAAGCACCTTAAAACTCCTAAAGAATAAAGCTTAGCCACTTCATTAATGAATCGCGGGAAATCAATCGCTGCATCATCATCTGCTGAATCTGAAATCGTTCGAATCACTGAAAATGGCACATGAAACGCTTCACAAACCTGAGCAACAGCCGCTCCTTCCATTTCTACACACGCGACGCTGGGCAAACGTTTTCGCAAATCTTCCACTTCCGCATCGCTCGAGATGAACTGATCGCCACTGGCAATATTACCCACCATCACTTTCGGCGCAGTGAGTGAAAACTCCTCGCGTAAAGCAGGTGATAGTGTCTTGCTTAGATCGCCTGCGACAAACTCTTCAGCTGCCTGTTGCAGTTGGGAACGCCTCTCAGGATAGCTTTCAATCTGCGCTCGTCCTAATAACGGGATTTCATGACGGGGAATAATGGGGCTGGCATCCATATCATGTTGATATAGCTGCTTGCCAATAACGATGTCACCGACATTTAGATCGGCGTGAATGCCACCTGCAACGCCGGTGAAGATAATCTCTTTGACGCCTAACCCAGCGATTAGGTAGGTTGCCGTACTCGCAGCTGCCACCTTGCCCCAGTGAGAAAACACCATAACAACAGAGTGCCCCCAAAGCTCACCTTGATGGTAAGTACGACCGCCTACTTTGGTGGTGAAAACGCCTGTCATTTGTTGGACTAAAGCGGCGTTCTCTTCAGCCATGGCACTCATAATTGCGATAGTCATGATGACTCCTTAGATCATATTTCAATTCATTAAAACATAGGCTCACTTTGAATGCTTGTACACGACGACCATTTTGTTGACGCCAACAAAATGGTCGTCTGCTTGCTCGGCATGTATTATTGACCACATGATAAAAACACTACTAATAACCTGGCTTGTAGCAATTCACGCGTTCGCAGCCCTAGCAATATGGGATACCGACCTGCCTTATCGTATCGACCGCAAACTCAATTTAGGCTTACTCAACCCACCTGAGATTACGCATTTCTATGAAGACATGCTTGGCAGCCATTTACAGCTTGATGGCAGCGTGGAAAACGGCTCGGTGGTATTTTTAGGCGATAGTATCACCCAAGGCTTAAATGTCGCTGCCATTACAAACCAAGCGATTAATTACGGCATCGGGATGGATACCAGCTACGGACTGCTGAAGCGAGTACCGCAATATAACTCACTAACTCATGCCTCAACGATTGTTATTGCGATCGGAATTAACGACTTGATACGGGTTAAACGCAGCCCTGCTGATGTGTTGAAAAACTATAAAGCAATCCTTCAGCGTTTGCCGCCGGAAACGAAGGTAATAATGCAGGCTGTTTTTCCGGTCGATGAAACAAAGGGTTTATCAGGCACCAATGGCAAAATCATGCAGCTTAATGAAATGTTGGAATCTTTGGCAGAAGATAAAGGCCATACGTTCATTAATATTCAAGGGCT
>CALKXC010000259.1 GCA_938004025.1 uncultured Leucothrix sp.
TTAAGGGTGTGGGTTGATGAGCAGAATGTAATTAACTCAGAAACTGGCGTTACTTTTCAGCTGATTGACGATCAAACGCTACCGACACAAAAAGCTATCGACATTATGCAAAGCAATGCATTGATCGGTTTGATGTTGGTATTGGTGGTGGCTTGGCTATTCCTAGGAACTAAGATTGCCGTTCTCACGGTGATCGGTATTCCCTTCATCCTCGCCTTAACCTTTTGGGTGCTCGCCTCACTAGGAGAAACGCTTAACGTTACCGTACTGCTGGCCGTCGTTATTGTGCTGGGTATGCTGGTGGACGATGCGGTTGTGGTTGTGGAAGCCATCTACTATCGGCTGCAGCGGGGCATGGAGTCTTTGGATGCGGTTGTCGGCTCCATGAAAGAAGTTGCGCTTCCGGTGACTACCGCGGTTTTAACGACGATTGCCGCATTTTTACCCCTGATGTTAGTGCCCGGAATTTTAGGCAAATTCATGCGGGTCATACCGATGGTTGTGACCATTGCACTGTTGATTAGTTTGATTGAAGCCTTTTGGATGCTGCCTTCACACATCAACTCTGTGAAGGTTAACTTTCAGAAAAAGACTCGCATGCAGCGAGTTCGTGAAAAGATTATTCATTGGATACAGCTCAAGTACTCAAAGCTTTTAATCAAGGGATTACGTTGGCCGAAGATGACTCTAATGGCCATTGTGTTGGCGTTTTTCACGGCCATAGGCGCGCTTTCGGCAGGTCTGATTAAAGTCGATTTTTTTGCGGGAGATACACTGCGAATTTTCTACGTCAATATCGAAATGAATGCATCAACGCCTTTGTCTGAAACACTCAAAAAGGCACTTGAAGTAGAACGCCAAGTTAAGAAGAATTTACTGCCTAATGACGCACGCTCTGTCGCGACCTATAGCGGATTAATGTTTACCGAGACTGCACCGATGAATGGTGATCAGTACGGACAGATCATCATCAGTTTGAATCCACTCGCGCAAGGTGCACGCCCTGTCGATGAAATTATCGAAGGCATGCGTAAGGACGTGACGTCGGTGGTTGGCGCTGAAAATATTTCCTTTCTTCGACTCGCTTCAGGGCCTCCATCAAGCAAAGCGATCAGTGTAAAAGTTAGAGGGGATGACTACGAAACAATCCAAGCGGCTAGTAATGACTTATCCAAAGTCCTTAATAACATCAAGGGAGTAAAGGACATCACCAATGACGCGAGTCGTGGGCGTATGGAGCTGACGCTGCAAATGAATCATGATGCGATTCGACGTGCTGGCGTTAACCCTCGTGATATTACGCGAACCATTCGCTTATTGGTGGATGGTGAAGTGGTCTCCGACATGCAGGATGCTGGTGAGAAACTGCAAGTAAGGGTTAAATCCAATCGAACGCAAACAGATGATATTGGGAAGCTGTTAAACTTCAGAATCCCACTGCCTGCTGGGGGTACGATTCCACTCAATCGTTTGGTGACGGATACACGCAAAATTTCACTCGGTAATATTCGCCATTATAATTTCCGTAAAGCCATTACGATTGAAGCAGATTTAATCACGCTAACAGAACCTGAAGACTTTTGGGAATGTCGCCTAAGCCCTGCAATTAATAAGACTGAAAAAGACTACAGTAAATGCCAAATTGACACTGTCACGGCCAATGATTTGCTGAAAAAAGGTTGGGAGAAATATCAACCTAAGTATCCTACAGTCAATCTTGATTTCTCAGGGCAGCTTGATGATATCAATGACAGTATCAACTCTTTACTGCAGCTTGCTTTAGTCGGTGTGGGTTTGATGTATTTAATATTGGGCACGCAGTTTAAAAGCTACTTCCAACCCATCATGATTTTGACGACGGTTCCATTGGCTTTCACCGGTGTTATTTTAGGTTTGCTCGTGACCCAAAACCCGCTCAGCCTTTACACCATGTATGGGGTCGTTGCTCTTATCGGCATTGCGGTCAATGCGGCGATTGTGCTGATTTCAGCGGCGAACGACCGTTTGGTTAATGGGATGAGTGTAGTTCACGCTGCTGTGTTTGCAGCACGCCGTCGAGTGATTCCAATACTCATCACTACACTGACGACAATTGCTGGGTTATTCTCATTAGCAACAGGGATCGGTGGAAAGTCATTACTATGGGGCCCAGTCGCTACCGCTATTGTTTGGGGGGTAGGGTTTTCAGCTTTCCTAACCTTATTCACAATACCGACCCTGTTCACTTGGGGCATGAGCCGTAAAGAACGCAAGCAGAAACAACGCGCCGCTAAGCTGGATGCAAAGAGATTAAGGGAAGAGTTCAAACGCAATAATGGCTAATTTTAATACTCACCTGAGCGTTGCTGCGGTTGCATCAGGTTTAATCAGCACGCTTTGCTTGCAAGTCGGCTTTGTTAACTCTCAAGATGCAATGTTGCTAATATTGATGGGAACAATCGGTGGGATACTGCCTGACATTGACCTGCACTATTCTCACCCCAGCCGAATAATATTTTCCATACTGGGAATGATTTTTGCTTTTTTGTGGGTGCTTTCGGCAGAGAACGCTTTGTCTGTCACTGAACTGTGGGCGGTCGGGATCGTTATCTACTGTGGTATACGCTATGGGCTTTGGAGGGTTTTCAATGCTTACACCAAACATCGAGGTGCTATCCATTCTGTCGCTGCCGCCGCACTGTCAATGATACTAACAACGGTGATTTGTTATCACGTCTACGGCAAAAACGATTTCACTTCTTGGCTTATCGGTTTTGTTGTCTTTATAGGGTTTATCATCCATCTATTATTGGATGAGCTTTACAGCGTGGACTTCATGAATCGTCGTATTAAACGATCATTTGGCACGGCGCTAAAGATCGTTGATACACGCTATGCCTATTCCAGCAGTTTGATTATCGTGTTAAGCATCGGGCTATTTTATATATCCCCCAGCGCCAAAAATTTCACCGACACGATCATGTCAGCAGAAACCTATCAGCTCATTGGAAGCCGCTTACTGCCGCCCGACTTTCCTTTTCTTCAGCAACCCACCCCTTATTAAGGTGGGCTGCTATCTAGTCTATTACTGAGATTGGTCTCTAGCGCTTAGCTCGGAACCAATTGAGCAGACCTGTTGTTGAGCTGTCGTGCTCAAACTTATCAAGCCCTGTTTCTATTTCTTGAAGTACATTCTTGGCTAGTTGCTTACCCAATTCAACACCCCATTGATCATAAGAATTGACGTTCCAAATAACCCCTTGAACGAATATCTTATGCTCGTACATGGCAACGATGCTACCCAAGTTATACGGCGTTAGCTTATCCATGACAATGGAGTTGGTTGGCTGATTGCCTTCAAAGTACATATGCGGCAATCGCATTTCAGCTTCTTCTTCAGAAACACCAGCATTAGCCAGAGCTTGCTGTGTTTCCTCTAACGTCCTACCGCGCATCAGCGCTTCTGTTTGAGCCAGAAAGTTAGATGCCAAAATATCGGTATGGTGTTGGTCATCAGCTTGAGACTGTACCGATGCAATGAAATCAGCGGGAATAATGCGCGTACCTTGGTGTAATAATTGGTAGAAAGCATGTTGCCCATTGATACCTTCAGCACCCCAAACGATTGGTCCCGTCGAATAATTTACCGCGTTACCATCACGTCGGACTGACTTACCGTTGCTTTCCATATCGGCCTGCTCAAGATAAGCAGGAAGCAAACCAAGATTATGATCGTAAGGCAATATTGCTTGTGACTCAGCACCATAAAAATTAGCATACCAAATACCGATTAAAGCAAGAATTACCGGCATATTTGATTCAAGCGGCTGGCTGGCAAAATGCTGATCCATACTATGAGCACCTGCCAACAAGTCTTCATAATTATCCATTCCGATATAAAGCATGATGGATAAACCAACAGCAGACCAGAGCGAATAACGACCACCGACCCAATCCCAAAACTCAAACATATTGGCAGTATCAATACCAAAAGCAGCCACGGCATCAGCATTAGTTGAGGCCGCTACAAAGTGCTTAGCAATATCACTTTCGGCGGTATCTTGCTGCCTTAAAAACCAAGCGCGGGCACTGTTGGCGTTAGTCAATGTTTCTTGAGTGGTGAAAGTTTTAGAGGCAATGATAAATAAAGTCGTTTCTACATCAATCTTCGAAAGCGTCTGGGTTATCTGCATCGCATCAACGTTTGATACGAAGTGAACGTTTAAACCTTTTTGAGAATACGGCTGCAAAGCCGTACACACCATATTGGGGCCTAGGTCAGAACCACCGATGCCAATGTTTACAATGTCGGTGATTTTCTTACCTGTGAAGCCCTTCCACTCTCCAGAACGCACCTTCTCTGTAAAAGCGCGCATTTTTGCAAGCTCAGCGTTTACCAAAGGCATGACGTCGACGTCATTTGCAAATACAGGATTATTGCTACGATTTCGAAGTGCAGTATGAAGAACTGAACGCCCCTCAGTCGTATTGATTTCTTCACCTGCAAAAAGCTTTTGACGCCACTGCTCTAGTCCAGCCTGTTTAGCCAAATCAATAAGTAGAGGCAACGTCTCACTTGTCATGCGGTTCTTTGAGAAGTCTAACAACAACTGATCGTGAGTCATTGAGTATTCCGTGAAACGGTCAGCATCTGATTCAAACAAATCAAGCATATGCAATGATTCTGTTGCTACATGATGTTTTTTTAGCGCCTGCCATGCAGGGCTGTTGATAAGTGAAGAATCATTATTTATGGCTTGTCTAACTAGTCTCATGAAAACCCTCAAATTAAGTGTAATTATTGTTTAAGCATAAGTTAATTAAGTATTTAATTCATGCCAATATCAACAGCCGGTCTTAACAAAGCTGATACTGTTTTTCAGGTACAAAAAAAGCCGCGAACGAATTCGCGGCTTAGATGACCTTCCTTGGCCAATAGTCTAGCTAATGAAATTAACTACTTCACATCATCAACATAAACCATAACCTTGTTGCTAGTCTTGTAAGTTCCTGAAGCATCTTTGATTGCATACCAAAACACATCATTACCAACGAAATTAGCTTTAGGCGTATAAGTTACCTTATTTCCTGAGATCTTTACACTTCCGTTCTGGCCTTGTGAAACTTCTATAATCTTAAGACCCGTACCTGTGTCATTCGCTAAGACATCAATCGTAGCTATACTACCTTTGTCTATTAACACATCATCCATATTAGCGACTGTGCAGTCACATGGATCAGTAACTCCTGTGCCAGCCCCGCCTTTTATAGTTACAGTGACTGTAGCTGTCGCGGTATTCACACCATCGCTGATAACGTAAGTAAATGTTTCTACGCCAACAAAGTCTTCTGCCGGAGTGTAGCGAATCTGGTTATTCACAATACTAATGTCTCCACCTGCAGAACCACCGGATACATTGGTGATTGTGAGATTATCGCCATCAGCGTCGCTGTCATTGTTCAGCACATGAATATCGACCGTTTGGTTAAGCTCAATGGTGGTTGTATCATTGATCGCCATTGGGCCCATATTTCCGCCACCTGTAGTGACACTTCCAGAACCAGCTGTTGTCATGTAAGTGTCGACAGTACGGTTGTGCGATAAATTGCTACGCAATGCACGAGTAACCCAAGCTGGAGCTGTATTAACCGGTTCTGTTCTCCAAATTACACGTGGAGCACCAGGAACACCTTGCGATACTTGAATGTCTGTTGTTCCTGTCTGCACATTACGCACACCGACCTCAACATTCTTTGTACCAACCTGAACGCGCTTGTATCCTGCAATTATATTTTTGAAGCCGTTCTGAACTTTCTTCGTTTCGTTTCGGAAACCACCACCTACTTTCTGTTGACGCTCAGTTACATACTCAATATCTACACGACGGTTCTTAAAGTCTTCATTAGCTTTAGAAAACTTAGGCTTTGTGCCGCCAAGACCACGTGCATCAAGATGATCTGGATTGAAACCTTGCGAGATCATAAAGTGCTTAACTGCATTCGCACGCTGCTGAGACAGTGCCTGATCTTTACGTGGATCAGGTAATCCACAAGTATGGCCAGTAATGCGAATATTACCTTTATAACCATGTTTACGGATCTCATTAGAAATCTGGCGTAAACGTTGCTTTGCCGATGGAATCAGCACGGCGCTGCCATACTTGAAGAATGTCTGCCCTTCTAACTCAACAGTGCTCTTTGCCATATGCCCTGCTATAGGCACACGAACTGTTTTATTGACATAAATTGGCTGCTTCTTATAAATCGGCTGGTTCTTGTAAATAGGTTGCGTTTTATAAATCGGCTTCTTTGTATAGACCGGCTTTTTCGCATAGGTAGCCGCTCGGCCTTTACCTGGCACTTCTACACGTACTCTCCGGTAACGCTGATCAGGCTGGTAGATATTATCTCCACCAAAGTCGTAGCGATAGCTCAAGTTAGCACTCGTTGACACTTCATCTGAGCCAGCATATTCATAGCCACCCTGCCTTTTTGAGGCTGCAACATCAAGACCAACACTGTGTGGTGTTCCTTTAAAGAACTGCTCAACACCAGCAGAAACAGTAATAAGCTGTGCATCGTCTTCGCCAATTCCAGATTCTTCACCCCATTGATAATCGAGGCCACCACGGACACGTGTGTTGCTTCCTGACAAGAAAGTACCGACACTCGCACCCACACCATAATCAAACGCTTTTTCATAAACCGCTTTAGAAGTACTGGTTGCAGCCTTAACAAGTCTTTTATCAGAAAGCCCCTTACTGACATGACCTTCCCAAAATAAGTCTTCACGCTCTTGGCCGTAACCGACTGTTACTTTAGCGTCATCGTTTGAACCTTGGTCATAAGCTCCAAAGACCTTATTAACATGAGAAGCTCTTCCTTGAGCATCACGTGAAACCCAATTGTGATTGATTTGTACACCACCAGAATCTACTCCTTTATCCTCGCCATCTAGGTCAAAGCCGGCCCACAATCCACCGCTCGTTGAGCTATCTTCGGTTTCAGAAAAGATGTGATTAACATCAGCACTTGCAGAGCCATCATCAGTCACGCTTACACCCACCTGAGTTCGGCCACCTACAAACTGTTGGTTGATGTTGCCAACTTGATGTGCATTTTCAGTCTCATACTGACCTGCCATCACTGGTGTAAATAATACTGCCGCTGAAGTAAATACTACTGGTAAGTAGGCCCATTTGTAGCTATTTATATTTTTAGATTTCATAATTTTCTCTCTTATACTAACCATGTTGTTATTTATTCAACTTTCAAAAGTCATTCGGAAAGCCTTGATAAATAGTTCGCTTTCACAACTCAATAAATCATGGGTTAAGTATGAAGGGATATGAATTGATGAAAATTCCCTCTGGTCAGCAGTTAGCTACAATTTAGACCACTCTTCTATTTTAAGCTGCCGCCTATTTTAGAGATGTTAGTTGTGGAAGGATTTTATTCAGTCTAGCACTGCCGCTCAAAGCAAGATTGGGATATACTGAAGATCGTTTAATGTATTGGGGGCGGGGCTAGTGATGAATCATCTAGTGGCAACATGGACTAACAATAAATGGCAATTTTAAACTTTTTCCCACTCTTCGGTTTCTTTTGGGGCGGCTACTATGCCCTATATCTGGCGGGTATATTCCCACAGCAATTGAACCTTCAACTTTTCTCAGTCTACCTACCTTCAGGGCAACTATGGTCACCGACAGTTGGCGTCGTAGTTATTTTGCTAGGTTTGATTACCCTATATGTAGAACTATTTAAATCTACTCGCACATCACGTGTATCGATCATTGATCATACTTTATCCACTTTTGTGCTAGTTGGTTTCCTTGTATCATGGTTAATATTTGAGTGGGCTGGAAACTCAGTTTTTCTCATTTTAACCATTATGGCTTTCCTTGACGTAATCGCAGGCTTTACGATTACGATTGCCTCAGCTAGGCGTGACCTTAGCTTAGGTGGTCAATAGGATTAACGATATATGAACTCTCGGAGATATTAGAACGATGCGCAGCACCATACGACCTCTGATCTTCGCTAGCTTACTGATGTATACAGGGCTCCCTGCATTTGCCGACCAGGTAAATACAACGGAAGCCGACCTGATTACACAAGCTACCGAACTTACACATTCTTCGCCGGAAATACCGACCATGGTTATTCCGGTACCTTCATTTATGAATGGCAAGTGCCACCCTATGATGGGTAAAGATGGGCATTTCTATTCTCCGGATCTCCCTGTCGTTCCAGAAGAGCTTTCGCACATTCCTCCAGGAAGCCTGCCAAGTTTTGACCCCGCTACTCTAATGAGTATGCCACCGGCTCCTTTTTATATAGTAGATATCCCTTTACCAGAACCTGAAGTGGACATGGAGCAAGTCAATGCTCTAAATGCGCAGTTAGATGAGCTAAAAGCTCAGTGCGCTCAAACTTCTGCTTCTGATAAAGAAAGAATTGCTGAGTTAGAAAAGCAACTTGCTGACCTAGACACACTTGCTAATAAATTAGCAGATCGCCTGTCCGCTCAAACTAAAGGCTTAGAAGATAAGCTTAATAATTTAAACGGCGGAATGGCCCAGCAGTTTGCTCAGATCAAACCTGCTGACAATGCAGAACTAATTTCAGAACTAGGCGATCGCCTTTCTAGCCAAAACCAAGGTATAGAAGACAAGCTAAATAGCTTTAATGGTGGGATTGCCCAGCAGTTTGCACAAATCAAACCTGCTGATAACTCTCAATTGATTGCGGCAAATGAAAAACTACAGCTTGCATTAGCAGCCGCAACGGCAGATACGGACGTTGATGGTGTTGTAAACCCATCAGATCGTTGTCCAGATACAGCTCCAGGTATTATTGTTGATCGCCAAGGTTGCGACCTTGACACAGACGGTGATGGTGTTATCGAAATGTTCGATAGATGTCCATCGACAGCGAGCGGCACAAAAGTGTCAGCTAATGGCTGTGAAGTGGATAGCGACTTCGATAGTGTTGTTGATAGTAACGATAACTGCCCTGCCACTGTTTATGGTGCAGCAGTAGATCCACTAGGTTGTGAGATTGATACTGACAAAGACGGCGTTGCAGATCGTATGGATCGCTGCCCTGTTACTCCAGCTGGCTTAGCAGTAAATGCATTAGGCTGCCAGACAGATGCTGATAAAGACGGCGTATTAGATGGCGCGGACCAATGCCCAGATACTGCACTTGGCATGATCGTTAACGC
>CALKXC010000260.1 GCA_938004025.1 uncultured Leucothrix sp.
TGTGGAACTAGTTACCATGCAGGCCTGACCGCAAAATATTGGATAGAGAGCTTGGCCGATATATCTTGCCAAGTTGAGGTTGCTAGCGAATATCGTTATCGCCGCCAACCTCAACGAGACAATGTCTTGTTTGTAACAATTTCACAGTCTGGAGAAACGGCTGATACCTTAGCAGCGCTTGAGAACGTTAAGCAGAATGGGTGCTTAGCGACGCTTTCAATTTGCAATGTTCCTGAAAGTTCACTAACTCGGGAGTCTGATTTCGCGTTAATGACAGTTGCTGGTCCAGAAATCGGGGTTGCTTCCACTAAAGCTTTTACAACGCAGCTTGTTGCCCTGCAGCTGTTAACAATTGCTCTAATGCAGCGTGACCCGGAAAACGATAAGCTAGCTAAAGAAATGATTGGTAATCTTAAGCAATTACCTGCGCTACTTGAGGTTGCTTTACAGCAAGATAAAGCGATAAAGCAAATGGGTGAGGCATTTATTGATAAAAACCATGCATTATTTCTTGGTCGTGGGGATCTTTATCCCATTGCTATGGAGGGTGCGCTTAAATTGAAAGAAATCTCTTATATTCATGCAGAAGCTTATCCTGCTGGTGAATTAAAGCATGGGCCGCTAGCCTTGGTTGATAGCGAAATGCCAATCGTTGCGGTTGCTCCTAAAACCAATCTGCTTGAGAAGTTAAAATCTAACCTCGAAGAAGTTCGTTCCCGAGGAGGGGTACTCTATTTATTTGCTGATGAAGCGGCAGATATAACAGAGCAAGAAAATATTCATATCATTAGAGTGCCAGCAGTGCCTGAAAGCCTGATTCCCATTATTTACACAATTCCGTTACAATTATTGTCCTATCATGTCGCAGTCTTCAAAGGAACAGATGTTGATAAGCCAAGAAATCTCGCTAAGTCGGTTACTGTTGAGTAAGAAAGGAGTTAATCATGCAAACCATTAAAGTTTTATATTTTGCTAGTTTGCGTGAGCTAATAGGTACGTCTGAAACGAGTATAGAAGCCACCGGGCCTGTTGGTGCTGCCGCTGTTTGGAAGGCGGTAAACCCATCTGTTGAGCTGCCAGATTCCAGTCTTGTCGCTATTAATCAAAGCTATGCATCTTTGGACTCAATGGTGCAGCCCGGTGATGAAGTTGCATTTTTCCCTCCTGTAACAGGTGGGTAAAATGACATCTTTAATTCGAGTTCAAACAGACGCATTAGAGCCATGGCAGGAAATCGCTAAATTTCAAACAGATAATTTCAACGGTCATACTGACTTTGGCGCAACGGCTACCTTTGTAGGAACAATGCGAGACCTGAATGAAGGTGATGAAGTCTTTGAAATGACGCTTGAACATTACCCTGCAATGACAGAAAAGAAATTAGCAGAGATAGTTGTTGAAGCTGAGTCAAAATGGCCACTGCTACATACATTATTGATGCATCGAGTTGGTATTATTAAACCGGCTGATCCGATCGTATTGGTCGCTGTTTGGTCTGCCCATCGTGCCGCAGCTTTTGATGCTTGCCGTTTCTTGATGGAAGCTCTAAAACACCAGGCTCCATTTTGGAAAAAAGAAAGTTTAGTGTCTGGCCAGTCGCGCTGGGTAGCAAAAAACACCTCAGGAACCAGCTAATCTAGCACTCTATCTTGCGTTATTTTGAGCAAAAATTTTCTCGCCAACTCTGAGGCAGGGTTGGCGAAAAATGAATGCTTTAAGCGTTAACCCACTTTCCGTTAACCATGCATGCCTTACCTTGAACGAACTGTGGAGATCCACCCATATCGACTGTCATCGTATAGTTACGACATTGAGCGGGTGTTTGGTTTACAGAAGATTGGTAACTTCTTGTTGGTGTAATCGCGTACTGAGCACCAGATTGGTTGTTCTGCCAGCGAACTTTGGTGTTATCAGGCGCAGTAGACATGGCTTGGTGGATATTTCTTTGATCATAGCCATCCAAAGGTCGTCCTAAGCTAGCGCCAATATAACCGCCAATGGCAGCGCCTATTAAACGTGTAACTCTCTTGCCGTGGCCGCCACCGAACTCTTTACCAATCTCACTACCAATGATGCTACCTATAACCGCAGTAGTCTCTCTACTACTCATTGCGCCACCAGCACAGCCAGTAATGAAAATTGTTGAAGCGATTGTGGTAACTAGTAAGCTGCTACTTAGGTTTTTATTCATGTTTATTCCTTATTCTGGTTGGTTATCTATTGCTTTATTCAGACTAAAACTTTATAGATAAGTTCTGTCAAAAAGCAGATTGTAAGAATAGCAGTATGTATTAGGCCTTAACTATTAAAGTCTGGCGCATAAACATCCGGTGCAAAGTTGTCAAAACGCGTGTATTTACCATGAAACGTCAGTCTCACTGTGCCGATGGGTCCGTTTCTTTGTTTACCGATAATGATTTCAGCCTGGCCTTTATCCGGTGAGTCTTCATCATACACTTCGTCTCGATAGACAAAGATAATGATGTCGGCATCCTGCTCGATTGCTCCGGACTCACGAAGGTCAGACATAATAGGTCGTTTATTAGGCCGTTGCTCAAGGCTTCGATTTAACTGAGAAAGTGCAATGACTGGGCATTTCAACTCTTTGGCAAG
>CALKXC010000261.1 GCA_938004025.1 uncultured Leucothrix sp.
GGTTTGGGTTTCTTAGTCAGAAAGACTTCAGTGTCGTCTGCTGTGGCAATCGATTGAAGGCTGACTATGGAAAAAGCCAAAGCCATGTTTAAAGCGTGTTTAATATTTTTGTTATTCATTGGAGACACTCAGTATTGTTTCATCAAAGATGACGCAGGTTATCTTTACAAATTGCTATATTTACTCGTGGGTGGAACCTCTTTTCCCTTACCCACATGGTGCCTATCATGCGCACCACTTAAGCCTTTTTTATGCCTTTTTACTTGGAAATCAAATAGGTCACACTTTCGAGCGCCCATGCCAACAGTACTAGCTCTTCCAGCGAAACCTTCACAATCATAGAGCTCATCAGCACTGCCAGTGCCCATATCCGTGATTACTTCAGCCGTCTCTGATTTAGCCGCATTTACGGGGGGAATGTAAACGCCTGTTAGTGGTTCAAATTTCTTATTCATCATTGGGTCGTACAGGTTCTCTATATTCGCTAGTAGGCGAAGATCATTAGCGGTTTCCTGATAAACTAATGTTTTTACTTTATTGTTTCTCGCCAACAACGTATCAAAAATTGATAAACGAGAGGACATAGTTGCGACAATAGTCATCACCATAAGAATGATTAGAGTCGTCATCAACGTCATTCCCTTTTGCTTTTTTACAGCAGGAATGGATCTCTTATTAAACATAGAAATATCTCTTTACTGCATATTGGGTAAATTGATGGTCATGGTATAAACGCGATAAGCATGTCTACGCTGATCTTCATCGATAGTGACGGTTGCATCTAACAATCTATATTGCGTTTGAGCATTATTAGAATCAAAGACCTCTTCATCTGCTGACTCCATTAACAAAGCAACTTGAACACTATTGACTAAACCCCATTCTCCACTGCTCTCAACTGCGGTGGCATTTTTATAGGTTGTGTCACCGTCACTATTGCGAACACCGTAAAGAAATTGCATGGCATGAACACCATCCGCTAGGGTCACGCTTCCTCCGCGACTGCCTTGACAAATTAGCGTTTTCTCAAGCGTATTCAATCTAAAGGTATTAAATAATTTGGCCTCACTAGGATCATTCATTCCAGCGTTAAGGTCGGTACTACAGGCAACCGTACGCTCATTTCGATCAACACCACCACCAGCACAATCTGTGAAAACCAGTGCTTTGCTATTGGCTAGAGCATCATTTGCACAACTGCTTTCTCCATCAATACAAGGGTTATCTGTCATCGACACAACCGTCAAAACATCGGATAGTTGAGCGTCAATTGTCCACTGTTGCTTACCTGGAGTGAAACCATCTAAATCTCGTTTTAAGCCACCACTTCTACAGTCAGGATTACTGGGCTCACCGTCCGTTTCAGAAAAGAACGCCTTTTCCATATCAATTTTTCTGATTGACGGGTAACCGCCATGAGCAACCGCCTGCCTGATCGCATCCATCGTTAACTGGGCATTTGAGTCCATCTCACTGACCGCTTGACGACTTTTCTCAAGTTTTTTACTGGTAACAAGGTTGGTTGTGAGTCCTCCAAGCAAAAAAGCACCGATGATAAGGGACACCAACAACTCTATTAATGATAGTCCTGTTTGCTTAGTCTGATTCATGGGATGACCGCCGTTGTCAAATGAGACATTACTGAGTCCTCAGTTTGCCCGTCGCTTAAAGCATTGGCACTCCAACTAACAGTTATCCTGTGAGCGACATCAGGCATATCACAACCACCAACGCAGACTATGTTCATAGTGCCTTGTGGTAAGAGGTTCTGCACACCGCCTTGGCTAGCATTGTTAACAGTAGTTCCGCACATGACCTCTTTAAGATCAAAAAGAGCGGTCTCCTCGTAGGAGCAAACTTCCGTTCCCCGGCAATTTCTGACCTCTGTCGAGCAGCTAACTTTTCTCCCATAAATACCATCTGCGACAGCTTTGGGATTAGCTCGCATTCGTTCGCTAAGTTCCATAATTAACATACTGGCCGTGTTCTCAGAGTGCGCATTGTTGACACCTTTCACTGAGGTCATTTGTAAACCTGCTAAGCTTAATAAACCAAATGAAATGACAAGCACACTTATTAGGACTTCCAGTAGGGAAAAACCTGATTGGGATTTTTTCGACATTATTAATATGTCCGCGCTTATTTTTATTATGTATCTTTGTGAAAGCCTTTATCGGCTTTTTATGTAACTTTATCCTATCAAAAATGCAGAAATAGTGTATTAAAATTCGATGAGTGGAGCCATTATTAATCAATCTGTACAGTTAAAATACAATTACAATCGATGCCGAGAATAGTAATTAAATTTACATCAAAATAACTTCAATTGATTCTCATCTATTGGTTTTTTGCTCACTTTTTTAGCATTATTCTTAGTACGTTTCCGACTCCCATGCTGCTTATTTAACGCTTTTGACTGCGCCCTGAGTTCAGGAACTGACTGTCTAAAATCCTTTAATTTTGCTCTTGCCATTCTTACTGCTGTCATATGATCAACAATGGGTTCAGGATAATTTACACCTAATTCACAGCCAAGTTCTTGCTGCATAGAAAGCGGCATTTTCCATGGCTCATGAATATATTCATCGGGCACATTCAACAGCTCAGGAATCCAACGACGAATAAACTGCCCTTTAGGATCTTGATCTTGAGACTGCTTCACCGGGTTATACATGCGCAACGCATTGATGCCCGTTGTGCCGGACTGCATTTGTATTTGCGGGTAATGAATGCCAGGCTCGTAGTCGGTAAAACACTGTGCAAGGTGCCATGCCGGGCGCTGCCAATGCAGCCAAAGTTGGTAGGAAGCAAACGATACTAGCATCGCTCGCATACGAAAATTGATCCATCCCGTCTGCCGCAGCGCACGCATACAAGCATCAATCAATGGGAAACCAGTTTTACCGGTCCTCCAAGCCTCAAAATACTGGACGTTAAACTCCCCCTCTCCTTGTCGTAACGGCTCATAGCATGCCAGCATAGGAGCCATTTCAAAGTGTGGTGAGGTTTCTAACTTCTGAATAAAATGGCAATGCCAGTGCAGCCGAGACTCAAACGCACGAATGGAGCGTTTCCAATCCGCAGTTAACGCTTCAGCCTTACGCCGGTTTCGCAGCGTGTGTACCACTTCACGCATTGAAAGCGTGCCGTAGCTAATGTGAGGGCTGAGCCGTGAGCAGTGCTCAAAAGCCGTCAGTGGTGATGACAAACGCTTTTGATAATAACGGCCCCGAGAACTTAAGAAACTTTTCAGAAGTTCTAAACCTTGAGAACGGCGACCCAGTTGAATGTGTTGTGACTCGTTTGGCTCTAATTTTACCCCTAATGTTTGAGGTAAAACCTCCGATACCAAGTTTGTTTCTAGCGGTTGTAACATTGAGGGAGGAACCAAGCGCTCTTGAGCCATAAACCGCTCCCAGCGTGCGGCCCAATCATCCCGATTGCTGAGGCGTCGAAACACCCCAAACTGAGGCGCTTCATACCAAGGGA
>CALKXC010000262.1 GCA_938004025.1 uncultured Leucothrix sp.
GAGGCAATGGAAAAAAAAGCAACGCTGGGTTGAACAACAGCTTTCAATAATGGATGCAGATGTCGTTGGCTTTCAAGAAGTCTTCAGCGTTGATGCACTAGAGCAATTAGTCAATCGAAGTGGCTACCCCTACTTTGCAACTACCGACACACCAAAAACAGATGCAGAAGACGGCGAAGTATTTATTAGCCCTGTCGTTGCAATCGCTTCTCGCTATCCTTTTAAACGAGTTCAATCCGTTGCAGTCGCGCATGAAATAAAAGAAAGTATCCCACTGAGCGATGAGTTTAAGTTCAGCCGCGAACCTGTTTGTGCGACGATAGAAAGCCCAGAATTGGGTGATGTGATGGTTTATGTCGTTCACTTAAAATCCAAACGCCCTTTAGTGGAACGGGATCTTGAGTACTCTGAAGACACTCCTTGGAAAACACGCTTTCAAGACACGCTGTTAAGGCGTTCAAGGGGTGATGTACTTTCGATGTTGCAACGTGGGCTTGAAGCCACAGCGCTCTACCACGATGTGATAAAACAATTACCCGCCACACCACAAATAGTTGTGATGGGTGATGTCAATGACGATGAGTCTTCTTCGCCATTCAATGCCTTAACTCAACATCAGAAACTCTTCGATGTTGGCGGCATTGAAGATGAAGATTGGCCGCAGGAAGACAAGCGTGAGTTACACGAGCACCAATTATTTGACAGCTATGTCGTTGCCCCTAATATTCGCTCTAAGGTCCGACCTTATACACATTTACACCGTGGTCACCCAAATACTCTAGACCATATTCTGGTTTCTAATGCGCTTAACCCTCGCAATAACGAGGCTAGTGCAGAGGTTAGCCACTACGAAGTCTTTAATCATCACATTCGAAACGACAAGATTGATAACCATTTACAATCTGATCATGGCTTAGTTTGTATCGAAATAATACCAACCAACACACTCGGTGATGATCAGTCTCAAAAAATTGAGCCGCTAAAAAAACCAAAACGCATTTGGACTAACCAATGCGCCGAAAGCGAGTTAGAAAGGCAAAAGTTTATTGAGCTAGCTGGAGGTGTCTACCAATCCAGGAGAAGTTATCGTCAGTTTAAATCGAATGATAAGTGGGAACATTTCTGGTCATTCTTCTTTGACACAGATCGGGGTTGGGTAAAGTCTGTTTATGGCTCTATCCCCGTAGACACATTGGTGCAAAAGAAACGGCATACTATTGAGCATATTGTTCCTCGCTCATTCTTGCAGGAATATTTGCTCAGCCAGCGTATACCTAGGAATGTGCGTTTTGGTGCGGACACCAACCCGCTCAATTGGATCCCTGCGGACCGAACTCTGAACTCACGCCGTTCCAGTTTTCAGTTTGATTTTAACGATGACAAAGTAGTGAGACCCAAAGAAATTCACCTAAACCCAGAGGCTTACCACGCTACCGGGATCGATAGTGATGAAGAATGGGTCGTTCCGAAACGCTCACGCGGTGATATTGCGCGAGCCATTTTGTATATGTTGTTAGTTTATGAGATTGACGAACTTTATGTCGATCATATCAAAACACTGGTGCATTGGGCTAAAACGGATGCACCAGCAGATTGGGAATTAGCTTATAACGACTGGGTTTATAAAGAACACAGTATTAGAAACCCGCTAATTAGTGATCCTTCTTCTGAAAGTATTGATTGGTTAGAAAACGAGAAGCTACTCGAAGGTTTATTGTGTAAAAATTACTCTCATAAGGGCTAAGGAGCCCTTTAAGCATCATTGTTTTTTCAAAAAACGGTAAACGTACCGAGGTGAATCTTTTATTTCTCCAGTAATCAATTAAACTGCGTCTAATCAATTTATAAATTCAGGAGAAAGTCATGGCTCGCGAAGTCGTTGTATTAAGTGCAGTTCGTTCCGCTGTCGGTGGTTTTGGTGGCTCATTAAGCAGTATCGAACCACACGAACTTGCGGGGCAAGTCATGAAAGAAGCGGTAGCTCGCACTAACGTTGCCCCTGAAGAAATTAACTACGTGACCGTGGGTAATTGCATCCCTACTGACTCACGTTACGCCTATGTTGCTCGAGTTGCTGCAATGCAAGCAGGTCTCTCTAAAGAGTCAGTTGCAATGGGCGTGAATCGCTTATGTAGCTCAGGTCTTCAAGCCATCGTTTCAACCGCTCAGTCTATTATGCTAGATGACTGTGATTACGGTATTGGTGGTGGTGTTGAAGTCATGTCTCGAGGCGGTTACATGTCTCCCGCGATGCGAACGGGTGCTCGTTTGGGTGACACACAAATGCTTGATCTTGTGGTTTCAGCACTGAACGACCCTTTTGGCGTGGGTCACATGGGTATCACCGCTGAAAACCTTGCCGAGAAATGGGAAATTAGTCGGGAAGAACAAGACGCCTTCGCCGCAGAGTCTCACCGAAGAGCCGCTGCCGCGATTGATGAAGGCCGGTTTAAATCACAGATAGTTCCCATCACAATTAAAACTCGCAAAAGCGAGATCGTGTTTGATACGGATGAGCATGTTCGCCCAGGTACGACTGCTGAAAGTTTAGGTAAAATGCGCCCAGCGTTCAAAAAAGATGGCACAGTGACAGCCGGCAACGCCTCTGGAATTAATGATGGCGCTGCGTTTCTAGTATTGGCGGCCGCTGATGTTGCTGAAAAAGCGGGCCACAAGCCAATGGCGAGAATAGTCTCCTATGCGGTAGCCGGTGTCTCTAACGAGATTATGGGTGAAGGCCCTATTCCTGCCACTAAGCTAGCACTCAAAAAAGCAGGCCTTTCGTTAGAGCAAATGGATGTCATTGAATCGAATGAGGCCTTTGCAGCTCAGGCACTCACGGTGGCGAAGGGTTTGGGTTTAGACATGGAAAAAACTAATCCCAATGGTGGCGCTATTGCCTTGGGGCATCCAGTAGGTTGCTCAGGTGCATTTATTACTACAAAAGCGCTACATGAACTTCAGCGTACTGGTGGACAATATGCGTTAGTTACGATGTGTATTGGTGGTGGGCAAGGAATAGCGACGATATTTGAACGTATGTAATCCATCAATCGGATTGTTCACCATTTATCCTTAAAAAATACTCATTCGGCCAATTATTGTTTAAAGTGAGCTTACCCTCTAACAATAACAATGGTGTGCCGAATGAGGACCCCTTCTTTTTTAGCAAAGCTCTTTTCCTTTTTCTTGTTACTTTGCGGTTTGCAATCAGCTGTAGCCAGTGAATTCTTCAAAGAAGAAATAATGATTGGAGAAGAAGCGCGTGAATATTACGTTTATATTCCTTCAAAACTAAAAGACAAAACCAACCGTCCCGCCATCATTGCTTTTCATGGATATAAATCAGATGCCAAAGGCTTTCGCTGGTTAATCGAACCAGATAAGTGGGCAGACAAACACGGTTTTGTAATGATTTACCCGAATGCTGTCAAGAAGAGCTGGAATGCGGGCAAAGGAATGGGAAGCCAGAATAAAACTACTGACGATGACCGCTTCGCCGCAGAATTACCCACAGTGGTTGCCGAACGACACGACATAGACAGTAAGCGTATCTTCGCTATGGGGTTTTCCAACGGTGCTCAAGTTGTGGCTAAGTTAATTTGTCATCACTCCGTACAGATTGCCGGCGCTGCGATGGTTGCTCAGTCGTTAAATGAAGATAATTGCCGTCCCGCTTATAAAGTGCCCGTTGTAATTATGCACGGCATGAAAGACCCTGCTGCGCCCTATAAAGGCGGCGGTAAGTTTAAACTTGCTTCTCACCAACAAAGCGTTGACTACCTAAAAGACTGGTATGAGATCAAAGGAAAAAAGCAGCAAATTAAAGGCGATAAAACTTATAAGTGTTCTGAATATTCAGAAGGCAAGAAAGCTAGCACTTCAGTCATCGGCTGTTCGATGTTTAACAATGGCCACCAATGGCCTGGGTCTAGAGATTTCTTGGTAAAGCAGCTAGGCACGACTAACAAAAATCTGTCAGCAAACGATTTTATAATGTCCTTTTTTAAGCGATATAAAGGCGTCGCTCCTTATATGGGCAAAAGCAAAGCCGCAGTAGTAACCGCAAAAAAGTAAGGTGATTTAAAGACTCGTTTTAGTTCCCAGCTATATTTTTACTCGCTAAACACTTGATTTTTCGTTGGAGGCATCAATATTATAGAGATTATTCTTCATCAAAATGAAAGGAGTCTCAAAATGAAACTAGTTCGCAATGTGGGCCGAAAAGATAAAAATATCCGTATCGGTGTTGGTATAGTGCTGCTTATTATTGGGCTATTATTCGCAAAGAGCTTTTGGCTGACCATTCTAGGAGCAATCGTGCTAGCGACAGGCGTGTTTAGTTTTTGCTGGATCTATACCCTACTTGGAATGAACACAGCAAGTGTTGCAGAACAAACAACCGCAAGCGAAGACTTAAGCGAACGTGCAGTAGAAAACCTTGAAGACTTCAAAGAAGAAGCCGTTGAGACAGCAGGTGAATTAAAAGAAAAGGCTGAAGAAGCCGTTGAAGACTTCAAAGAAAGTGATCTAGGGCAGAAAGCCGAAGAGAAGTTTGATGAGCTAAAAGATAAAGCCGGTGAAGTGGTTGAAGACATTAAAAGCGGTGAATTTACTAAAGATGCTAAAGAGAAATTTAGTGAGTTAAAAGAAGACGCTTCCGAGTTGATTGACACCGCTAAAGATAAAATTGATCAAGTGCGAGACAAAGACCCAAAAACCTGATCACCTGAAGCATGCAAATTGAATGGCAAAGATCGACTTTTGACCCCATTAGCTTTGCAGGCAGAAATTACATAATTAAACGTGATGATTTGTTGCTGCCAATTGGCGGCAACAAAGCCCGAAAGCTTTATCACCTTTCGCAACAATACCTATCAAACATAAAAGCCATCGTCAGTTTTGGCGGCGCTCAGTCCAACGCCATGTTGGCACTTTCCCAGTTTTGTAAATCTCAAAACATCGCATTCGATTATTACACTCGGGCTGTACCTAAATGGCTGGAACAGAAGCCGTTGGGTAATTTGGCGCATGCGCTTGATAACGGCATGCAATGGCACATCAGCCAGTCTGGCTTCCCCCCAGAAGACTTAGACGAAAGCAAACTATTAATTCCTCAAGGGATTTCAATGCCTGAAGCAGAACTAGGCATCAAAAAGCTAGCTGAAGAAATCCAACAATACTGTGCTGAAAACGGCCTTGGAGATAGTGCAGTTGTGCTGCCTTCTGGTACCGGTGCCACCGCGCTATACCTACAGCAGCACCTAACTCAAACAGTTTATACCGTTCCTTGCATTGGTAATGCTGGGACATTAACGGCGCTATTTAAACAGCTACTTCCTAACGCTCAACGCTATCCAACCATTGTTTTTGATGCCTCATCTGAGCTTTTTAGATTTGGCAAGCCACACATCGAACTTTTAGCAATTTATCAGCAACTTTTAGAATCCACAGGAATCGAATTTGAATTGCTCTATGATGCTAAAGCTTGGCTAACCCTGATCAATTGGCGATGCGATAAGCCCATTATTTACATTCATAATGGTGGCACTAGCGGTAATGCAAGCATGCTCGCGCGGTATAAGCGTTTGGGTATGACTCAGTAACGTGAAATTACTTTGATTTTGAAGGCACAGTGATGTGGTGATTGGCTTTTAAAACCTTAGCCTTCAGGTAAGAATGGTTTCCAGCGCTAATGTAAGCCCCTGTCGTCACCATTTCAGGCACCTCAATTTGATACTGTTTTAGCTGGTCAACTTTATTAGGGTTATTACTTAACAAACGCACTTTAGATGTCCCTAAGGAATGCAACATTTGAGCAGCAACCTCAAAGTCGCGCAAATCATCGGCGAAGCCTAGTTTTTCATTCGCCTCAAAAGTATCGTAACCTTCGAGTTGCAAAGCATAAGCATCAATTTTGTTGTAAAGCCCAATCCCACGTCCTTCTTGGCGAAGATAAAGAATGTAACCGCCCTCTTCTTTAACCTTCAAAATCGCTTCTTCAAGCTGGGCGCCACAGTCACACCGCTGTGAGGCAAAAACGTCACCCGTCAGGCATTCAGAATGAATCCGAACCAGTGGAATTTCAACGGAATCAAAGTCACCTAAACCGATAGCGATGTGCTCTTTACCATCGACCAAGCCGCTAAAAGTAATAAAAGTGGCTTCAGTCCCCCCTTCTTTATGCAGCGGAATGATCACTTTATTGCGAACACTAGCATCTTTTGGCATCGCAGCCTCCGTACTCGAATTGATGTGTGTATTGTTCGCCATGCCAGTAGCCTTGTTTGCAAAACGCGATTTTAACAATAACCATAGGTACAAAGATACTTGTATCACTTTCAATAGGCGAATCTGGTTTATTTGTGTGAAGCTTATTGCTTAGCTATAGTG
>CALKXC010000263.1 GCA_938004025.1 uncultured Leucothrix sp.
ATTCGTTGGGAACCTAACGTCAATGGCCCGTTCATTCGAGTCAATATGGCACGCTTTTTACCGGGTGGTGCTAATACAATATTAGACCTAAACCCTCATCTCGATTACTCCGTTCCGACCGTGCCACAGTCACAACGAAACCTATCGATTGGTGACCCTAGAGGAATTGCTTGGAACGCTGCTGGAACTCGCGCTTACATTGCGGGTATGGGTTCTAATAATGTCATCGTGGTTGATAACGATGGCAACCGAGCAGGGCGTATCGAAGTCGGTGAGGGGCCAACGGGAATTGCTTTGCAGGCATCAAGAAATCGTGCTTTTGTACTGAATAAATTTGATGCTTCTATTTCTGTTTTAAATCTGAACAATGAAACCGAGTCGAGTCGCATCTCGTTCTTCGATCCCACTCCAGAAACAATAAAAAAGGGGCGAAAGCATCTCTATGATACACATGCCACTTCAGGGCTAGGTCAGTCCTCTTGTGCGTCTTGTCATATTGACGGGCGTACCGATCGACTAGCTTGGGACTTGGGTAATCCAGCGGGTGAGCCAACGCCATTGAAAGGCTTTAATCGTTTAAGAACGGCAGTCGTTGAAGCAGATCAACCGCCGGTTAAAGGGCCATTATTGACCATGACTCTGCAAGATATAATCGGTCATCCCTCTATGCATTGGTCAGGAGACAAGCCTGATTTGGGGCATTTCGCCAACGCCTTTGTCTCATTGCAAGGTGATGATGCTCCGCAAGATGCAGCAAGCTTAGCTGAGTTTGAAACCTTCCTTGACTCTATTCATATTCCAAGCAACCCTTATAGGAAGCTAGATAATAACTACGCAACGGATGTACAGATTCCAGGCCCAAATGGAACGGTTGCGCGTGTTGGAAATGCGGCGCTAGGCAGTCAGGAGTTTGAAACAAGATGTAGAAGTTGCCATCACGGACATTCTGGGCGGGGAGATACGTTGAGGTTTGATGGGGGCTTCGGCGTTGGAATTGCCCTGCGCCCACCAACTTGGCGTAACTTTCATGAGCGTTTTGGCCTTTGGTTTGACGACGCTACGGGCAGTAATTCTGGATTCGGCTTTCAACAAGACGGTAGCTTTGACTCAACTCACAATGAGAGCCGTTCGGCAAACTTGATGGCATTTATGTTGTCGTTCAATGGCCGCTTCCCTTATACGCCAGATGGTTTAGATGAAGGAAATGAGAGTAAAGATACGCATGCTGCTGTTGGGACTCAGGTGATGCTGAAAGGTAGTTTGAGCGCTAATCAAAGCCAGCAACTGGCTGAGCTATTTGCAATGGCTAACGATGAGTCGATAGGTTTGGTTGTAAAAGGGGTCATTGGCAATGAATCTCGCGGTTATGCTTACATTGGCGATGGTAAATTTCAATCTGACCGTGAATCTGAAATTCTGACTGCTGCGCAATTACAAAGCTTAGGTGAGGCAGGCAATGATTTGGTTTATACCGCAGTCCCAGCAGGTAGTGAAACGCGTATTGGTATCGATCGTGATTTAGATGGTGAGTATGATCGTGATGAGCGAGATCAAGCTAGTAATGCGGCCAACCAAACCGTGACAGCTGGGCCTGCTCGATGCGCCAGTAGTGAAAACATTGCAACGTTAGGTGTTGCAAGCCAGTCCTCAACTTTTGGTAATAACAGTTACCCAGCCTCTCGGGCGATTGATGGGAATTTGGCTAATTTCACTCACACAGCAACCGGTCAGTCACCCGCCAGTTGGGAGCTTAAGCTCGATAAGAACTATCTTGTGGAATCCATCGTATTGCACAACCGTCCGAGTAATGGGTCTCGCCTCAGAGATATTACCGTTTATATCCTCGATGAGAGCGGTGAGCAGCCGGTGTTCAAGTCCCACTTTCAAAACCGTCACAATCGAAACAATAGCCCAAGTAAAATCACGATTGATTTGCTCGCGATCACAGGAGCACCTGTTGATGGTCGTCACATTAGAGTTGTTCGGACGCCTGATCCTTTGTTATTAGCCACTGACGGCATCGGCAATAATGATGAAAGTGATGTGCTTTCTCTGGCCGAGGTCGAGGTTATGGGCTGTGTGGCGGAAGTTGTACAAACGGGCCCTCCTCCGGTAGGAACTCCCGATAATGTCACTGTGGCCGCTGGCGGCACAATAACCATCGATGTTTTGTCGAATGATATTGGCAGAGGGTTAACGTTGACTGCCCCTAACGCATGGTCTCTTAAGGGGGGTAACGTCTCTTTAGTCAATAACCAGTTGGTTTATAAGCCAAAACAGGGCTATGCCGGATCAGATAATATTTGGTACGTGTTTAGTGACAATTTGGGCCGTACCAACAGTGGCCAAGTCAATATTACGGTGACTGGTACCGTTACCGTCGTTAATCCTGTGCCAGTAGGTAATCCTGATGATGTGTCGGTGGCCGCTGGAAGCACAATAACCATTGACGTTTTGACGAATGATATTGGAAATGGAAAGGTGCTTAGCGCTCCAAGTCCTTGGTCGCTGAGAGGTGGCAACGTTTCTTTAGTGGATAACAAGCTGGTCTATAAACCGAAAGTTGGTTTTACAGGAAGTGATAACATTTGGTATACGTTTAGTGAAACGCAAGGCCGATCCAGTTTTGGACAGGTCAACATAACGGTGACCAGTGTTGCGGTGGATTTCTTCCCGATAGCGAATAGTGATAATTTTACCACTGCTCAAAACACGGCTAAAACATTGGATATTTTAGCCAACGATCGCACGAGTGGGGGAATTTCGATTGATACTTTATATGCTTATTCAGCTAAAGGTGGCACCACTTCTCGGTCTAATAATAAGGTCTTGTATACGCCTAAAACAGGCTTCACCGGTGAAGATAATTTCTGGTACGTGATGATCGATTCACAAGGTCGTAAGAATAGCGCTCAGGTTATTATTAATGTGACGCCATAGTTTTTAGTGTTTTATGCCTCCAGCGCTTAATGCTGGGGGCACTGCTAAGGATTATTATAAGTTCGTGGCTTAGGACTTAGCCATTTGTTGTTCAAACTGCAGGATAATGAACTCAGCTGGCCGAACGAGTGCTACTTTTATTTGTACACGTAAGATTCCTTCCAAAATATCTTCCGGAGTCATCGTAGAGCCTAAACCCACATGGACCGAGAAAGCATCTTCAGGAGTAGAGCCTGCCAAGCCGCCTTGTTTCCAAATGTTGGTTAAGAAATTGCTAATCATGCTCTGAATTTCTACCCAAGTATTCGCAATATTGGGTGCAAAAACGTAATCCTTGACTGCCAATTTGCAGGATTGCTCCAACATTGTGATAGTTAGTCTTACGGGAATATATCGCCAGTCCAGACTATTACCGTCAAGTGTTCGTGCGCCCCATACTAAAACCCCCATACCAGGGAACATGCGAATGGCATTAACTGATTTTCCAGATATGGCGTCTACGTTAAGGTTCTCCTGCA
>CALKXC010000264.1 GCA_938004025.1 uncultured Leucothrix sp.
CTCGGCACTAACACCATTGTGCTTAACCAGCTAAGCAGTGAAGACAAATCACGTGGTAGTGGTCGGGGCGCGATTATTGTCGGGATGGGGGAATGGAGTAAAATTTCTTCAGACGCTTTGACCAATACGGTTCGAGACTCCGTGTTGCAGTATTTATTACATACTAGCGAATGCCATCGCCATGATGATGAGTCACAAGCTGATAAAGACGCAGAATCACAATTGAGTATTAATAGCTTGTTGCTCGGCTATAACTCGACAACGCACATTACCGTGGGTGGTTCGATTGAGGCGATTGTCAAAGGCGTTTGCGAAGCCAATCAGCAGTACCGTTATAACCGTGGCAAGCAGCCGGCACGTGCGATTCGCAAATTAGAATTCATTGAGTTCTATATGGATACAGCGATTACCGCAGCTTACAGCGTTCGCGAGCTTCCACATCGACTGGAGAAAGAGTTGAAGCAAATGCAGGCGCGCATTGTGCCTGAAACCGAGCTGCAGTTTAAAGACGGCATGCGTCAGCGATTAAGTGGTCAAACAGCGGGCAATGGTTTTTGGTCGCGTCTCATGGTGACGGATGCAGATGATGAAGATGGAACGACGGCTAATCCTCATGCCGTTGCTGAGCGTATTAAATATGTTTACCTATCTGAGAGGGCGCGTGCAGAGGCGATTAGTCAGCAGCGCCAACCAGGGCTCATTGAGGCTCTAATCAAAGAAGCGATTAAAGACAGCCGCTATAACCGTGATATTAGCCGTACCTTGTTCCAACTGATGGTGCCATTAGAGTTTAAAGCGACGGCTCGTCAAACAGAACGCTTGTTGTTAGTGCTAGATGGCTACACCGCAAACTTGCCTTGGGAAATGCTGCAAGCAGACGAAGAGCCGCTAGCTCAGAAAATGTCGATGGTGCGTCAGCTAGTCTCAACTCGCTTCCGTAAAAACGTGATCTCGAGCACGGTGAAAAGTGCCTGCGTGATTGGTAACCCTTCAACTGCTGGATTTTATAAGAACTTCCCAAATCCACTCGTTACTGACTTTAATGATGATCACAGTTTGGCATCGTTAGCGGGAGCGGTTGATGAAGCTCAGCAGGTATCGCAGACGCTGCAAAACTCAGGATATGAAGTCGAGCAGCTTTTCCCTCGTCGAGCCAGTGACAAGCCACACCACACTGCCATTAACGTATTTAATACCTTATTCAAGCGCCCGTATCGCATCTTGATGATTGCTGCTCATGGTGAAGTGAATATTAAGGGGCTTGATGGTAAGGAGCGCACCGGTGTTGTGCTGTCAGATGGTGTCATGCTGACAGCGGCCGAAGTCGGTCAGATGGAGGTCGTGCCTGATCTGGTATTCCTCAATTGCTGTCACTTAGCTAAAACCGATAACAATCCTGATGTGGGTTATAACCGTTTGGCTTACAGCGTGTCACGTGAGCTCATTGAAATGGGCGTGCGCTGTGTGATTGCTGCCGGTTGGGCAGTGGATGACGGGGCGGCTTGCACCTTCTCTAAGACTTTCTTTGAAAGCTTTGTGGATGGTGGTAAACCCTTTGGTGATGCGGTATTAGAAGCGCGTCGTAGAACGTATAAGTTGCATTCTGAGTTGAATACCTGGGGAGCCTATCAGGCTTATGGTGACCCGACTTATGTGCTTAATGTTGATAATGAGCAAGACCAAGGTAGTGATGAATGGACGCCTGTGGCGCCTCAGGAGCTCAACCAGCGTCTGACATCGATGTTGATTGATGTGCAGCATAAGGGTAGCAACGGACAACGCTATACCCATAAAAAGCTAGTTGCTCGCTTAAATCAGGATCTCAGCCGTGTGCCACAGGAGTGGATTAGTAAACCGTCCACACAATATAAATTAGCTGAGCTATACGGCAGTATATTGCCCGACGGCTTTGAGAAAGCACGAGCGGCCTGTCAGCGGTCTATCTTTGAACAAGATAAAGAAAAAGCAGTGCCGATTGTAGCGTTGGAATTCCTAGGCAACCTTGAAGCACGCCAAGCACAGGCCTTGTCTGAAAAAGCAGGGGAGTTGCTACCTGAACTGCATAAAGTTCGCCTATCTGACAAATCTGAAGACGATAAGAAAGCATTGATGGAGCCTCTGCAAGAGCAGCGTGATCAGTATTTTGATGAAGCCACAGAGCTAGCGGACAGTGCCATCAAGCGTTTCAGGGGGTTATTAGATATTACCCACAAGATGCATAAAGTGTTAACGGGAGGTGAGGGTGACGTTGTGTGTGCCACAAACACCGAGCGTTTTGCATTGCTGGGCAGCGCCCTTAAGCGAAAAGCCATCGTTATGTGTCATATGAACGAAAAATGGGCCGATATTCGCGAAGTGCTTGAAGAAAGTGCGGAGGCTTATAAAGAAGCTGAAGGGGTATCTTTTGACTTTAGCTTTGACCCTTATGCCAGTATTAATCACATGCAGCTTGCGGGAGTTCTAGGCGAGTCCGTTGCGAATTCACAGCAACTTATTGAGAAATGCCAAGAGTCGGCACGACGGAATTTCAAT
>CALKXC010000265.1 GCA_938004025.1 uncultured Leucothrix sp.
GACAATGGTGGAGACGGCGGGAATCGAACCCGCGTCCGCAAATCCGCTGCCTGAAGGCGCTACATGCTTAGATCCGTCATTAATTTAGCAAACACAATCTCGACGGGCAGAGAAAGCATCCACGATTTCAGTTAGGTTTTAACGCTTCGGCCCTGAACAGTCCTCCACGCGATACCGCATAAATGATTCCCGGTCAGCACCTGCGGGCGAACACTGGCGGGAATTTAGCAGGCTGTTAAGCCGCTAAAGCGTAGTTGTCGTCGTTGGCAACTAAGTGTTTACAGTTAAGATTTAAGTGGTGAACTGCACCCACTGCATGCTCCCAAGGTTTTGTAATCCACGTCGAAGCCAGGTCGTCCCCATGTGTCAAACAAACTTTAGAAAGCGCAGTCTACTTTATCTATTAGATACTGTATATGACTGCGCGAACTTATCTTTCAAACGGTAGCAGGTTTAACGCTGCTTATATCAATTACTGTGAAAACTTTGCACGATAACGAGTTGGGGACAAGCCCAACAAGCGTGTGAAGTGATGACGTAGATTCATGCCTGTTTGAAAACCAGTTGAAGAAGCAATTTCTTCAACGCTGTAGTTAGTGGTCTCTAAGAAGTCTTGAGCTAGATTGATACGTTGATGTATCAACCACTCTTTTGGACTCTTACCTACCGTAGAACGGAACTGACGGTCAAAGCTACGACGTGACAAACACGCTTGCTCAGCCATTTCAGTGACGTTTAGTGGCTTGTCTAGGTTTTCTAGAACCCAGTTAATTGTTTCATGTAAACGTCCATGCTGCTGGCGAAGTGTACGCTCAACAAACTGCGACTGTGTTCCATCTCTGTGAGAAGAAACCACTAAGTCTTTAGAAACAACGTTAGTGCGATGAGCACCGTAGTCTTGACGGATGATGAATAAACCTAGATCAATCGCGCCCGTGTGACCTGAAGAAGAATGCATTCTATCTTCACCAGTATAAAGCACGTTATCAATGAAATTGACTTTAGGGAACATTTCAGTGAAAGACTTCGCCATCGACCAATGGGTCGTCGCTTTCTTACCATCCAATAAGCCGGTCGCTGCTAGAGCGAATACACCTAACCCAAGCGCTACAATTCTGCCGCCTTTCTGGTGCATTTCTAGAATAGCGTCGATGAAATGCTCAGGTGGCTTTACATCGATACTAGTCCAACCGGGTATGATCAAAAGGTCATAATCAGTTAAGTCGTCGATGACTTTATCTGTTTGAACCGTAATACCGCCGGAAGCCTTCACAGGCCCTGCATTGACACCCAAAATATCTGTTTGGTACCAAGCCTCTAACTCTGGCCTTGGGGTTGCAAACAACTCCACAGCACAACCAAACTCAAACGCGTCGAGGTTTTCGTATGTTAGAATCGCCGCCCTTGGCGATGCAGTGAATTTATTCATATATGTTCGTCTTCTATTATTTAATTGTTTAATTTATGGTTAAAAATTTCGTACTGCCCAAATTACAAAACTGGCCAAATCGATCTGGCCAAAAATTAACGCTAAATGTCAAATTACAAAAGGTCAGCTGAATACAAGCTTAACTGAATTGCAATATTAGTTCAAATGTGCACAGAATTAGCGTTTTGTGGCGCGAAAGAATGATTTCTGAACAAAATATAATCTAAAACAACCAACATTAAATTAAATGTAATCTAACAAAAATCATAACTAACAATTCATTATCACTACACTGAGTAAATAAATTATACACCCAGGTTCAAATATACTAATTATTAATACGTAAAAGTAAAGCTTTTTGGACTTAAGTAAATTATTCCGTACATATGAATGCGTTTAGAGTAGAATTACGCACCTTCATATTTCCAGCGAATCCAGCATGTCTGAGCAAAACACCCCCCCTTTTTCATCGCTTGGCTTATCTGAGCAAGTTCTTTCTTCAGTTGACTATGAGTACCCATCACCCATTCAAGCTGAAAGTATCCCGCCTTTGCTAGCAGGAAAAGATCTTCTCGGACAAGCTCAAACAGGTACAGGAAAGACAGCGGCGTTTTCTTTGCCCTTACTTTCTAACCTTGACCTTTCGATGCCAAAGCCCCAGGTGTTAGTACTCACTCCTACCCGTGAACTCGCTATTCAGGTTGCCGAAGCGATGCAGTCATATGCTAAAAAGCTACCTGGTTTTCACGTCCTCCCTATCTATGGGGGTCAATCTATTGGAATCCAACTCAAGCAGTTAAAAAGAAACGTTCATGTCATTGTAGGCACACCAGGCCGAGTGATTGATCATATAAAGCGCGGCACTCTTAAGCTAGATCAGCTTAAAACGGTTGTGATGGACGAAGCTGATGAAATGCTAAGAATGGGCTTTGTTGATGATGTAGAAACGATTCTTAAAGCAACCCCAGAACAAAAACAAGTCGTGCTGTTCTCAGCCACCATGCCACCTGCGATCAAAAAGCTTACGCAGCGTTACCTTAAAGATCCGGTTGATATTCGTATAAAAAGTAAGACGGTCACGGTTCCCACTATTCGTCAGCGCTACTGGAAAGGCAAAACAATCCATAAGCTTGATGCGTTGACGCGTATATTTGAAGCGGAGCCGTTTGAAGGCATTCTTATCTTTGTACGCACTAAGTCCATGACTCACGAACTGAGTGAGAAGCTTGAAGCTCGAGGTTACGCCACAACGGCAATTAACGGCGACATTAAGCAAGAGCTTAGAGAAAAGACCATTGAGCAGTTCCGTCGTGGCAAGATCGATATCATGATAGCGACCGATGTTGTTGCGCGGGGTTTGGACGTTGAGCGCATCAGTCATGTTATAAACTATGACATGCCTCATGATACGGAGTCATACGTACATAGAATTGGCAGAACAGGTCGTGCCGGGCGCGAAGGTACTGCAATCCTGTTTATTCCACCTCGCGGCGATCGCATGCTTCAAAGCATAGAGCGAGCAACGAGCCAAAAGATTTTACCGTTTGAACTACCTACTGCTGAATCAATTAGTGAAACCAGAATTACTCGATTCAAGCAGCAAATCTCTGAGATTGTGCTTCAGCAAGACCTTGATTTC
>CALKXC010000266.1 GCA_938004025.1 uncultured Leucothrix sp.
GCTCAACTTGTTGTGCTTGGTTCAGGTCCTGGTGGATACACCGCCGCCTTTCGAGCCGCTGATCTTGGCTTAAATGTTATTATGATCGAGCGCTATGAAAGCATTGGCGGCGTTTGTTTAAATGTCGGCTGTATTCCTTCAAAAGCATTGCTTCACACCGCTGAAATAATGAATGAGGCCGCAGAGTTTGCTGAGCAAGGCGTTACCTTTTCAAAACCAGTCGTTGACCTAGATAAGCTGCGTGAGCATAAAAACAGCGTTGTTAATAAGTTAACCGGTGGTTTAGTGGGTTTAGCAAAACAACGTAAAGTCACGATAGTTAAGGGCTTCGGTAAGTTTAGCTCGGCTAATAGCTTGGTCGTTACCGATGAAGATGGCTCGGCGCAAACGATTAGTTTTGATAATTGCATTATCGCTGCAGGCTCTCGTGTAACCAAGCTTCCCTTCATACCATGGGATGATCCACGCGTTATCGACTCAACTGGCGCATTAGAGCTTGCTGAAATTCCAGAGCGTATGCTGATCGTTGGCGGTGGAATTATTGGTTTAGAAATGGCCACCGTTTATGACGCCCTCGGTGCAAAAATCACCGTGGTAGAATTGTCTCCTGGGTTAATACCTGGTCCAGATCGAGATCTGATTCGACCATTGGAAAAACGCATTAAAGCTAAATACGAAAATATTTATTTAAACACCAAAGTCACCGCGATAGAGCCCACTGAAGCAGGCTTAGTGTGTCATTTTGAAGGGGATAAATCACCTGAAACTGAAACATTTGATCGAGTATTAGTGGCAATAGGACGTAGCCCGAACGGATTAGCTATTGATGCAGATAAGGCTGGCGTTGAAGTTGATCAGCGCGGTTTTATTAATGTCGACAACCAGATGCGCACGAATGTTGATCATATTTTTGCCATTGGTGATATTGTCGGGCAACCGATGCTGGCTCACAAGGCAACTCATGAAGCAAAAGTTGCGGCAGAAGTCATTGCAGGGCATAAAGCTTACTTCGATGCCCGTACCATTCCATCGGTTGCTTACACTGATCCTGAGATTGCATGGATGGGTGAAAGCGAAGCGTCATGCAAAGAAAAAGGCATTGAATACACCAAAGGCGTATTCCCTTGGGCGGCTAGTGGACGCTCCTTAAGTAGAAGTCGAAGCGAAGGATTAACTAAAGTTCTGTTTGACAAGGCTTCCGGTAAGCTTATAGGTTCAGGTATAGTGGGCTCAAATGCAGGCGAACTCATCGCTGAAGCAGTACTGGCTTTAGAAATGGGGGCTGACGCGCATGATATTGGTTTAACCATACATCCGCACCCTACTCTTTCAGAAACCCTTAACTTTGCTTCGGAAGTCGCTGAAGGTACCTGCACGGATATTTACGCACCTAAAAAAGGTTAATTGCAATGTATCAGCCGGATGAAGTTCTAAATTTTTGGTTTAGTGAGCCAATGAAATCTCATTGGTTCAACTCCACACCAGAAATTGATACCTTAATTAAGGATAAATTTGAATTCCTCTGGCAGTACGCAGCAGATGACAACTTAGTGACATGGCAGGACACTCCAGAAGGATGTCTTGCCTTATGCATCGTGCTAGATCAATTCCCGCTAAATATGTTTCGCAATCAAGCAATCGCTTTTAGCACTGAACAGCATGCAGTTATGGTGGCGAAACATGCCATCATTGAAGATTTTGACCTGAAAATTGATAAGGAAAGGCTCTCTTTTCTCTTCATGCCCTTAATGCACAGTGAAAACATAGATGACCAAGATCTATGTGTTGCAAAATTTGAAGCAGCGGGTCTTGATGATAATGCTCGATTTGCCAACCACCATAGAGACATTATCAAAAGCTATGGGCGTTTTCCCCACAGGAATGAACCATTAGGCCGCGAAAGCAGTCCTGAAGAAATTGCCTATTTAAATTCTGAGGCAGCTTTTAAGGGATAACCCCACTGCTATGTCAGTACCTTTATTCAAGTATTTTCCTGAAAATCACTCTGGCAGAGACTTTGTCATTGGTGATTTACATGGCATGTTTCATACCTTGGAAATCATGCTCGAGACGCTTGAATTTGATAAAAGTCAGGATCGCCTGTTTTCAGTTGGTGACTTAATCGATCGTGGCCCCCAATCCGATCGAGTCGTTGATTTTCTGAAACAGCCTTGGTTTCATGCTATCCAAGGAAATCATGAGCAATTACTTTTACAATCAATTAACTCCACATCAATATTTAAGGCATGGACGGAACGTGCTGGTGGGAAATGGTGGTTAAAGCTTAGCGACTCCGAAAGGATCAAAGTCCAAGAGATAATAATGAATCTGCCCATGGCTTTTGAGATCGCAACAGCAACTGGTCAGATAGGCATTGTCCATGCTGACATTCCCATTGGACTGGGTTGGCAACGGTTTGTTAAAGGCTTGCAAAATGACCCCGAATTACAGCAACACGCCCAATGGTCGAGGATAAGGCACCGTTACATTACCGCCTCAGAAAGTGTTCCTAAAGTAGATGGGATAGATTTACTAGTGGTTGGCCATTCGATTGTTGACAAACCTTTGTTTGCTTCAAACTTATGTTACATTGACACAGGGGCAGCCTATACCGGCTATGGCATAGACTCCCGATTAACCGTGTTACAGATCCACCCTACAAGAAATGTTTTTCAGCAAAAGACAAGCCCTGACTAACGATTATCAGGCATGCGCAACTGGCTGAAACATTCTGCTGATCTGACTGGATGTAGAGTTTTGCTGCACCGAAATTCGCCTCACTTCGGGCCGTTTTATAAAGTCAGCCAATGTAATCCCGTTTAGAAACTCATACAGCCTAAAACTCAAATCTTCCCAAAGCTTGTGTGTCATACAGCGGTCGCCTGCAAGACAATCTTCAGAGCCTTTACATTGCGTGCTGTCAATTGATTCGTCTACCGCCAATATAATCTGGGCAATACTAATCTTATCTGCTGGCTTGCCTAATCGGTAGCCTCCGCCAGGGCCGCGAACACCTTCAACAAGCCTAGCCTTTCTTAATTTAGAAAAAAGCTGTTCTAGGTATGAAAGCGATATGCCTTGCCATCCCGAAATGTCTGACAAAGTCACAGGGCCATCACGATCGTTAACTGCTAAATCCATCATAGCAGTTACCGCGTATCTACCTTTTGTGGATAGTTTCATGTCTCAAACCTCACTTAACAATAATTACCTACTAAGTTACTAGGTATTATAAATAACCCAGTAACTTAGTCAACCATTAAAAATTTTGTTAAGAATATTTAAGCGAAATTAGAACTGATGCCCCTGACGTTTAAGGTACTTAATCCATTTAAATAGAAATCGATTGGCTCGCCAATGGCACAATAATTGACTTTCGTCATTTAACGCCTTGATAGCCGCCTGCTCGCCAACAAACTTACAGCGGCAGCTAATGACATTAGCCTGCCGAGAATCATGGTAAATCTGGATTTGTAAATCAGGGCGAGGATCTTCATTAACAGAGAAGTCATAAGTCAGCAGTAAAATACTCGTGTGATTGGATTGCTCAAGAACCTCTAAACGTAATGCAATACCGTTTGCTTGCTTTGAGGTGTAACAACCTTTGAGGCTTTTAATGTCACCGCAAAGAAGCCTCAACTGCATATAGTTGACCTCATACATTTCCATTAAAGCAGCGAAGGAACGCGGCAACGGCGGAAATATAGCCTGCTCAATGTTTTTTAATAAAGCGATATCATGCGAATTTATTTTATTGGCCAGACTAGTTTGCATAAGATGATTGATCTATGAAATGAGGTTTATTATTCTACCATCTTAAACCTGAAACTAAGCTAACTAATGCCAATCATTAGAATCTATAAAAAGGCCTAACTATGATAATAGCGACAAGTCCGTTCAACGATCAAAAGCCCGGTACTTCAGGCCTTAGAAAAAAAGTGACTCAGTTTCAGGTACCGAACTATCTAAACAATTTTGTGCAATCTATTTTCGATTGCCTGCCTGAACTTAAAGGCTCGACCCTAGTTGTGGGTGGCGATGGCCGATTTTACAACCGTGAAGCTATTCAAATCATTATCAGCATGGCAGCTGCTAATGACGTATCCAAATTAATTATTGGACAGTCGGGAATTCTATCCACCCCAGCTGCCTCTCACCTCATACGTAAACATAGAGCCTTAGGCGGGATCATTCTTTCTGCAAGTCACAATCCTGGTGGGCCCGATGGTGACTTCGGCATAAAATTTAATTCAGCAAATGGTGGCCCTGCCCCAGAGTCACTGACTAACCAAATTTACGATAAAAGCAAAACGATTAGCGCTTATAAGCAAATCGACAACAACCCGATTGACTTGAATCAAATTGCTGCTGTCGATGTTCAGGGTATGCAAGTTGAGGTAATTAACGCTGTTAGTGACTATGCAGACTTAATGGAGACCTTATTTGATTTCCCAAAAATTCGTGAATTGGTCGCTGATCCTGAATTTAAGATTTGTTTCGATGCAATGAATGCGGTAACGGGCTCTTACGCTGTTGAAATTTTTGAGAATCGTCTAGGTGTCTCCTCGAATAGCTTGATTCGTAAAGTACCTTTAGAAGATTTCGGTGGCTGTCATCCTGACCCTAACCTTGCTCACGCAAAAGAACTGGTTGAGCGTATGTATTCTAAAGATGCTCCTGCATTTGGTGCAGCTTCCGATGGCGATGGCGATAGGAACATGATTTTAGGTGCCAATTGCTATGTGACTCCAAGTGATAGCTTAGCCATTCTTGCTGCCAATGCACCACTTATCCCTGCATACAAAGCTGGCCTTAAAGGTGTGGCAAGATCAATGCCTACGAGTCAGGCGGTTGACCGCGTTGCTGAAAAGCTCGGCTTAGACGCCTATGAAACACCAACGGGTTGGAAGTTTTTTGGAAATCTCCTTGACGATACAAAAATAACACTATGCGGTGAAGAAAGCTTTGGCACAGGATCCGACCACGTCCGGGAAAAAGATGGTCTTTGGGCAGTTTTATACTGGCTGAATATCTTAGCGGTCAAAAAACAAAGCGTTAATGCTGTAGTCATGGAGCATTGGTTACAGTTTGGTAGAAATTATTACACCCGACACGATTATGAAGCGGTTGAAACTGAAAAAGTAGACGCCCTTTTTAATGAGTTGGAA